>CAZKMH010000566.1:0-2880 GCA_964553395.1 uncultured Rikenellaceae bacterium
TTGCCGCAAGCTGGCTGCGCAGAGGCTGCGCGGCGATGCGCTCCAGCGCCTCCACCTCGAGCATTTCCCAGATCGCGTCGATCTCCTCGATCTTGGGACGCGCGGCATCGGTCAGGCTGACCGCGATGGTCTGAACAAGGTCGAATCAGTTCACCGGATCCATAACGATCTCAAAAAGGTTTATGAACTTTACGGAGCCATCGATAATATCGGTTACGTTGAATCTCCGGGAGGTCATTCATATCATGAGATCTCGAGGGAAATGATTTTTTCATTTTTCATAAAACATCTTATGGGTAAAAATGTCACCCCTGACGAGGCAGGAGATATTGACCTTTCGCCTGAAAACCTTCTTTCGGAAGAAACACTGAAAGTTTATGTTGACGGGCCTCCTGAGGATGACCGTACCACAACTATACAGGATTCGTTTGTAAAGCTGGCTCAGGCTCCCGAAATATCTGATGAGAATGCACTTATTGCACATCGAAAATCCGTTACGGATTTCCTTAAAACAAAAAGTTTCGGAGCATTTCCTGAAAATCCTCCTTCATTTGATTCGGTAAAGGTTTTCAGAACACTTGACCGGGCAACCCACGGAAGCGATATCTACAGCTTTGTTTCCGAAGAAGGCTGGCGCCTGAAAGTTGATATCCGATGGAGAAACGATCCGTCAGATAAAAATCCGTTGATGATCGTTTTACGGAATCGTGATGAAAACCGGTGGGAATCTGAGGGATTTATCAGCGGCCTGAAGGATGAATGGAATCTGGCTTTTCTTGAAGTCAGAGGTGTCGGCGAACCGGGATGGGAACCGGCTCTGCAATGGCATGTCCGCCGTGCATCGGCATGGACGGGAAGGACCATTGCTTCAATGCAGGTCTATGACCTTCTCCGGTGCATCGAATTCTGCAGGACACTCGAGGGTGTAGACCCTGCCTCAATCGGTATTGCAGCCAGGGATGACATGAGTGTAGTTGCTATGTACTCAGCTCTCCTTGACGGGAAATGCAAATCACTGATTCTGAAAAACCCGCCGGCCACCCAGGATGTGGCAAGCAACCCGGATGGCAGAGGGGCAGCAATCGAGATCCTCAACTGCCTCCGCATTACAGATCTCTGGCAGTTACCGGCATTATTGGCACCAGCAGAAATAGTTTTTATCGACGAAATACCTGAATCATACAAATGGTCTGAAAACGTACTTGCAAAACTCGGGAAGAAAACACTTATAAAAGTTGATAATTTATAACAGGTCGCTCCTACGGAGCTCAAACTTAAAATTTGGTACCATAGTTCTACAAACAGGTCGCTGCTACGCAGCTCAAAACCGAGCACCGTAGGTGCGATCTGTTTGTAGTAAATAGTAATTCATAGAAAGTTGAGCTCCGTAGGAGCGACCTGTTTATTCCGTGTATTCCTCCGTGAAACTCCGTGTGACTCCGTGGTTAATGATTTCTTTTTTAATTAAAAATAATCTCATTTATACCTTTCCTCAGGTCGAAACAAAGGATTGTACCTGTCCTGTCCGAAAACCAGGTTCCCTCTTTTAATGCCTTTACATCTTTTATCCTTACTAATGGCTTCTCCTCTGCTCCTTCCCTGATTCGCAGATCACGGACTGAGGTATCTGTCTTAACCGTAAAGCCCGGCGCTGCAAACGGAGCTTTCAGTATGAGTTTGTTTTTCTGGAGCGTAATTTCAGTTAATTCCTTAGCAGCCCAATATCTTGCTATCTCGCCCAGCTTCATCCAGATAAGATTATCATACTTCTGATCAAGTCTTTTTTTAATCTCTTTCAGGATATTAAAACCCACCCTCTCGCCATTAAACCAGATCCCGGGCCAGTGGCAAACCATTATAGCCGGCTCACCGCTGTTGATGACCTCCACCATTCGTCCTGACTGAAGATCCTCCGTAATGAACTTATTAACATCCCCCGGGACTAGCCCGTCCCACCCGCCAAACCAGTCGCCGGCGCAACCAATGATCGATACGACGCATTTCGGATCTGGTCCGTCAAGACCGGAAGGGTGCAAAACCAGGGGGGCAACACTTTGACCTTTTTCGGTGAACAGATCACGGAAATAGTGCGGTATTTCAGCACTGTAAACATCCCTTACGGCTTCAAGCGTACTTAGTGCCAGGTTATTCTGATTCCGGCTGCCATAACCTCCCGGAGTTGTCAATCCTTCGCACGGCAACCCGGCTTCCTTCAGGATAGTCAATGCATAAGCCTGGTAGGCAGCAAGTTCATCGGTGCTTTTTGTCTGGCTCCATTCCCAGTTTTCCATGTATTCCGGAGTTGCATAAGGATATGGTTTCCCGGTTTTAATATCGATAACCCTTGTATGGCTGACCATTTCAGGGTGGATATCCCAGTTAGGGACTATCACTTCCCTTACCAGCTTCAGGCTATCCTCAAGTTCCCGTTTAGTCCAGCCCGGGATGAACCTGTTCACCCAGCCTGTACAGGCGGGAAAGGGAACAATTGTGTACTTTCCCTTTACTCCGGTCGCAAGGCTCCACTCGCCAAACTCCCTGACAAAACTGTCCGGAATTTCACGGGGAAGCTTTCTCCAATCCTGTAAATACTGGTCGGGTCTTACTTCTCCGAACTGCGGTATCCCGAAGTGAGCCATATTGACAAGGCAGGTGGAATCATCGATAATATGACTTACCGGTACGCGGTTATAAGGATTCAGAACCACCGGAGTACCGGCCTTATCGGATTTCATATCGAAGGGATTTGAAGAGGCAGCTGCCATACCTCCCACCCCGGCAATCTTTACAAAGGAACGTCTTGATATTTTCATTTCTTTTCGATTTTAACCGATCCCGAAAATGTAATTTACTCAAAAAAGAGCAGATTCAAGTACGCCG
>CAZKMH010000567.1:0-2878 GCA_964553395.1 uncultured Rikenellaceae bacterium
AAAAAAGAAACCGCCTGAAATCCTTGATTTTAAGCGGTGGCGAATAAAATGAGATGGTTTTTAGTAGTCCATAGGGGAATCGAACCCCTGTTACCAGGATGAAAACCTGACGTCCTAACCACTAGACGAATGGACCATGCAAAGAACTTTAAAAATGCGGATGCAAAGAAAAGACCTTTTTTCCGATAATCCAAGATATTTCAGATAAATATCAGGCCTTTGTCCCTCTATTCCCTCTTTGTGTTTTTGGGGTGGTGTAAGTTATTAATCCGGAATTCTTAAAACCTTTTCAGAACACGTACCTTATTGAAAGTCCCCCGTTAATTCCACCCCAGCCTGAATAACCGATCAGGTTAAAAGTCGGGAGGATGTCGAGCGATAAGTTCAGAGGTATTTCGTCAAATGTATATTCCAGTCCCAGAATTCCGTCAAGTCCTATAATCGATCCGGTATAGGTTTCATTAACATTAGGATTTCTGCCAACGTCCCAGAAACCGACATGGGCACCGACACCCCAGAACCAGTTTAGTCCGGGATATTGACCTGTCCAGTGCTCATTTTCGTAAAGACCGACAATTACAAAACCTCCCCAGCTGGCAGCAAGGATCCCCTCCAATGCATTCGTCTTGTTAAGAAAATGCTTTATTGTCACACCATAAGGAAGTCCGGCTCTGAGCCCAAGACTGGTCCTGTAATCCTGCCCGTTCAATGTTATGCTTATCAAAGCAACTGAAATCAATATTAAAAACGTTCTCTTCATAATTATAATAGTTAATTAATAAATTCTTAAAGGCGCATAAAATCATAATTTCACAGTCAACAGAACTCACAATCGAAAAACATCATTCAGGAAATTTTGTTTAAGATTAAACGAAAACATTCCCTCAGAATTGTACTCTGCAATGATGATTTTAGTTGGTCTTCGGCCATTCTGCGATCTTCTTTGAAGTTAATGAACTGTTCTCCTGAGCCCCTTCCGGCAAAAGAAGCACTGTCAGTGAAGCATTTGTATTTGCAGGGATTGTGCTTTCAAATCCTATCATGGTCGTCCCCGGATTTGCTGCATCCCATGAATTTGGCGAAACAGTGCTCCAGGTTTTCATAGTTATGTCGGTATTTGCAGTGACTTTGAGATTCAGTTTTTTCCCGTTCCTGACAAGTTCGGCACTGTTGCTTCCGGTGATAGTTACTGTGGCAGACGTGACAAGGTTCCAGCGTATAAGCGCGGCAATTCCTGATGTTTCAATTTCATCGCGGACCATAACGTACAGATTATCAACGATTGCCAGTCCTCTGACTGACTTATTCAGATATGTGGCATATACCGGAGACATATCAGTCACAGCATTCAGCATATTGGCCTGGGCTGAATATGAATCGATTGTGGTTTTTCCGGATACTTTCTGATATTGGTTATTAACCGTCAGTGTATTATGAGCCAGGTTATTATACCTGAAAACATCCCACCGTGTTGAAGTCTGACTCATCGACCAGAGATTGATCCCTGCCGTTTCGAGGGAGTTATAATCCTGCATCCCGAAATCCATTGCCCACCTTTCTCCATTTGCATCCATTATAAACGATCCCACATCCATATGTCCGTGATTCATAGAAGGCGATCCGGCTTTCAGGCCGGCATAAATTGAATTCGGATCTGTCCACGACGTGCGCATTATCGCTACCGGATTATCTCCATGGCCAATCCAGATCTTTTCTTCAGGTGCTGAAATCTGGTCAAATGACAATCCCCTGCACCATACAAGCACCGCGGGCAGAAGACGGTTGTTGGGCATCGATTTATTCAGAATGTGATATCTCTCTGACCATAATTTTGAAGGATCTTCAAGTTCATTTGCAAACCAGAACATTGCCGGATTCATTGAAGCTCCGGTGCCGCAGTCGGAATAGTTGAATGGATAACCTTTCGGACCGGTCATGGTTTCATAATAACCGGCAGTTTTCAAAAATCCCTCGGATACAGGCAGTTCATACAGGTTACCGAATGCTTTTTTCATAGCGCTCAGGAACATAACATGGAAGCTTGTTCCATAACCCCAGTAACCGTATCCTTCCGGATAAGCTCCGTCCGGATCATACTCCTCCAGGGGAAGGTTTAGCGAGGTCAGTGCCCGCTCAATAATCTGATTTGCCAACTCTCTTTCATCCTCATAGACGGCCAGTGCTCCGAATGTCATTCCGGCATTGCACACCTGATTCCAATTGTTTGATGATGTTACGAACCAATTATAGGAGGTGTTTAATGATGGTTTTAATCCCTTTTCAACAATAGCCAGGCGTATAGTGCTACGTGATTCAGCCGACAGGTTATCAAAAAGCCAGTCATAACCTATTGCAACAGCCATAGTCATCTCTGCAACATCAAGAAAGTGAGATGGATTCCAGTCACTGAAGGAAGACACAGCAAGCATTTCCTCCCCGGCTCTTTCAAGGTATTTTGAGTCGGATGTCATTCTCCATGCGTATGAGAGGAAGAAAATTCTCCTGAGTGCCTCGCTGGATTTGTCAAGAAGCCTTCTTCCGATGAGCACTCTCTCTACCGGGGGTTTGGTCAGCATCTTGTCGCATTCTGAAAGTATAAAGGTACCTGCTGATCTCCAGGTATATTCAGAGGCAAGAGTCTCCCTGACAGCGGATTCTTCACCTTTTAGCATAAGGATCCTCGGATGGCCGGGAGGAACTTCATCAGGTATATCATCTTCGTGTCTGTTGCACGATGAAAATCCAAAAATGAACAGGCAAAAGGTGATAAAAAGAATTAGTACTTTCTTCATCGCTATCTATGATAAAGACGGCTAAAATAATACAAAATCCGTGAATATCCTCAATATCTTTAAAGTCTTATCTTTGTGGGAACCTA
>CAZKMH010000568.1:0-1078 GCA_964553395.1 uncultured Rikenellaceae bacterium
AATTACAAACCTAATATTCTTGCCAGGAACTTTGTAAAGAAAAAATCAAATGTTATAGGTTTAATCCTTCCGGAAATCTCAGATGAATTTTTCACAGAAATTATAAAAGGTGTGGATGAGGTAACCTATACTCATGGTTACTATACAATGGTTGCCAGTTCTCATAAGTATAGAACTCTGGATGAATCAATTATTACTTTTATGCAAAATGGAATTGTTGGTGGAATGATTCTTCTTGTATCTTCGCTAAACAACAATATTAAAGGAATACTCGACCAAAGTAAGATACCCATTGTTATGATTTCTGGTCATAATGAAACCGGGAAATATGATGCCGTTTCTATTGATAATTATCAGGGTGCTTTTAATATAACTGAATACCTGATTGTTGAAAAGGGATATATAAAGATAGCTCACATTTCAGGACCTTTGGATAATGATGATGCTTTATTAAGAAAACGGGGTTTTCTGGATGCATGCCGCAAACACAATTTAACTATAAATAACTCCTGGATAATAAAAGGTGATTTTACCAGAGAAACAGGAGAGGCAGCATGCAGCGAGCTTTTGAAAATGAAAACTAAACCACAAATTATTTTTGCTGCCAATGACATGATGGCTCTTGGGTGTTATGATGCTGCAGCAAAAGCAGGCATAAAAATCCCTGAAGATTTAGGTATTGCCGGCTTTGATGATATTTTTGTTGCGAAATATTTATCTCCGGGTCTAACAACTGTACGTGTACAAATTGAAGAAGTTGGAAAAACTGCTGCAGATATTTTAATAAAAAAGATTCAGCGGCGAAATGATACTTCACATCCTGTTGTCAGGATCTCAACTCAATTAGTCATCAGAGGTTCTTGTTGAACAGCCAGGCTGACATGAAAGATTATTTAATTACTGATAATTATCGGGTTAATATGAAAAAGTTTGCTACGAAGTATGGACATTTTACTGAGGATGGAAATGAGTATATAATAAATACCTTTAAAACTCCTAAACCATGGGTTAATGTTATTTCAAATGGTAGTTATGGTTTGGTCATTTCACAATCAGGAGGCGGATTTAGCTGGGAAAC
>CAZKMH010000568.1:1178-2877 GCA_964553395.1 uncultured Rikenellaceae bacterium
TATTTTAGTTTTTTTATGGGGATATCTAAATCTAAATCTGATATATCTTCATCACTAAAGAAGTTTCAACAGCAAGAAAAGGTTGATGAAGCGCTTATAGAAGTTAGAAACTCGTGGCATAAGAGATTTGATTCGATGATAATTGATACTCCTGATGAGGGAATGAATATCCTTGTAAATAAATGGCTGAGATATCAGACCATTTCGGGACGACTGTGGGGAAGAACGGCTTATTATCAGCAGAGCGGTGCTTACGGTTTCAGAGATCAATTACAGGATAGTCTCGTTTTCCTTCCTATAGATCCTTCATTAACTGAAAAACAAATCTGTCTCCATGCACGACATCAGAAAGAGGATGGAACTGTTCTTCATTGGTGGCACCCGATTACTGAAACGGGACTTGAAACTAAAATGACTGATGATCTTCTCTGGCTTCCATTCACCATAATTCAATATCTTGATGAAACAGATAACTATGAAATCCTTTCTATAAAAGAACCTTATTATGATAATCCTGATAAAAGAGATTCTCTTTTTAATCACTCTGTTGCAGCTATTGAAAGAGTGCTCTTAAGGTTTAGTGAAAGGGGGTTGCCTTTAATTGGTGCCGGTGACTGGAATGATGGACTTAGTGCAGTTGGACTTGAGATGAAAGGGGAGTCAAACTGGTTGGCCGAGTTTTTTTATTTAATCCTTAGAAAATTTTCTTCTGTTTGTGAAAGAGTAGGAGAACAAAAGCTCACAGAAAAATATTCTTTCAAAGCTGATGAATTAAAGAAAGCTTTCGATAAATATGCCTGGGATGGCGAATGGTTTTTCAGAGCTACAAAAGATAATGGTGAGAAAATAGGAAGTAAGGAAAACGTAGAAGGAAAGATATACTTAAATGCACAAACCTGGTCTGTTATAAGTGAAATAGCTGACCAACAAAAGCAGCGTGAAGCAATGGATGCAGTTACAAAACATCTCCTTAAAAAGAATGGTGCTTTGCTGCTTTATCCTGCTTATTCAAAACCTGATAAAATGATTGGGTATTTATCCCGTTACGCTCCCGGAAGAAGAGAAAACGGGGGAGTATATACTCATGCAGCAACGTGGGCAGTATGGGCTTATTCAAAATTAAAAATGAATGAACTTGCTTATGATGCTTATAAAAGATTATCTCCGATTTATAATGGGCTTAATCCGGATGAGTATGTTGCAGAACCATTTGTAACACCTGGAAATATAGACGGTCCTGATTCCCCAGATTATGGAATGGGTGGCTGGACATGGTATACGGGTTCAGCTTCCTGGCTTCAGAAAATTATTGTCGATTGGATACTTGGTGTAAGAGCAACAAGGGAAGGTTTGGTGATTGATCCTTGTGTTCCTGACCATTGGAAAAAATTTAGCATAAAAAGAAAATTTCGCGGTACAATATATTATATAGAGTTTAAAAATTTGAATGGTAATAAAGGAGTCCCAATTATCAAAGTAAATGGGGAACTTGTTGAAGGAAATGTCTTAAATCTTTTAGGCAAGACAAATGCTGATGTAGAAGTTATTATCTAAGAAATTAATAAATTTTATTGGAGCTACATAATGAAAAGAATATTTATATTATCGTTGTTTACTATTTTGCTAACCCAAGGATTGGTTAAAGCACAGGGTCCTTATATATTTTTTAGTGATAGCCCCGATAATACATTTTACGATT
>CAZKMH010000569.1:0-2873 GCA_964553395.1 uncultured Rikenellaceae bacterium
TAGATCTTCTGTTCGAAGCCTGAGCCCAATCATACCCAGATTGATCCCCTGCGGCTTAAGATCCCAATCGATGCCACGGATTCCCAATGGCCTGAAAATTCTCGGCTGCAGGTATTCAAACAGGGTCTGTCCGGTGACTTGCTGAATTATAGCCGAAAGCATAAATGTTGCCATGTTATTGTACATGAAAACAGTTCCCGGTTTATGTTTAGGTTTAGTGCTAAGGAACGTATTGATCCAGTCTCCATTGTTACCCATTGATCTGGGTTCAGGTTCCTGGCCAACAGACATTGTTAAAAGGTTCTGTACTGTCAGTTCTTTTATATAATCACTTAGTGTGTCTGCCAAAGAATATGGGAAAAAAGAAACAACTTTATCAGACAGCTTCAGTCTGTTTTCTGATACAGCCAGACCAATTGCGGTAGCAGTGAAAGTTTTACTGGCAGAATAAAGCAGATGCTTATAATCAGGTCCGTAGGGTTTCCACCATCCCTCCGCTATTACTTTACCATGCCTGAGAAACATAAAACTGTGTAGTTCCACCCTGCCTGCTGTATCGGCAGCATTCAGAAAATCAATTATTCCGGAGGTGGAGACTCCTTCTGATTCGGGAATACTTCTCGGTAATTTATCGGAAACCTGACCTGGAAGTTCACCTGTTAAAACCGAACTAAATATAACTATAAAAGTCGCCTGGATTAGAATTTTTTTACGATAACACATAATTATTATTTTCAAAATTTAACATTTTACAATGACCTTACCTCATGATATTTTAAATAAAAAGCTACAATTCCCGTAGCCAGATATTTCTGTAAGCCACTGGATTACCGTGCTGCTGCAATGAAATCGGACCTGGTCCGTGTTCTTTTATTGTATATTCGGGAATACCCGCAGAAACTGTCGGTCCCTGTACGCTCACATTATTTTGTATCAGCACCCCGTTATGGACAACTGTTATTCTCGGAGGTGTGAAATAAGTAGTACTGTCCTTAAATCGGGGAGCTGTATAAAATATGTCAAAAGTTTGCCATTCTCCGGGTTTCCGGCTTACATTTACCAATGGAGCATACTGCATATAAACAGCCCCTGCCTGACCATTCCTATAGGTACGGTTGTTGTAACTGTCCAGGATCTGGAGTTCATATATCCCCTGAATTATTATACCACTGTTGCCCCTTCCCTGTCCTTCACCTGTTATTACTGATGGTGTTTTCCATTCAATATGCAACTGAAAATCTTCAAATAGACGCTTAGTTCTTATTGACCCGGAACCTTTAACCGACTCCATTGCACCATCCTTAATCACCCAGGTGACAGCAGGTTTTACATTTGGTGTTCCGCCGGGTCTCCCTGCAGCTTCTTCCCATTCTTTATTAATATCCTTACCGTCAAACAAAATAATTGCATCTGACGGAGGATTGCTGTTTGCCGTACCTGGCTGTATAATTGGCACCTCCGGATCCATAATATGTTTTACTTCTGTGAAGAACATCATTTTCTGCATCGGAGATAAGGAGTCATAAAGGTTTTGCATTCTCGAAAAAGCCGCCTGCTGGCCTGGTGTAGGTCTTTGAGGAAACTGAGCAAAACTGCTTGCGAATGTAAAAAGCGTAATAGTTATTAAACTAATGTGTTTCATAGTGTGAATAATTAAATGTTAATATTATGATATTACAATATTAAATAATATTAACGGACAATCAGTCTCAACTCACTAATTTGGCTGCGGTATACCTGTGTTGCCGGTTGTATTTAATTTTGGGGCATCCTTTTGTCAAAAATTTTTTAAAAGTTCAGGGAATCCTAAAACAGAATTCCCTGAATTTTGTTTTTTAGGTAAACAAAATCCAATAAATCAATAAAATGAGAATTACTTTTTCTGTTATTTTCTTAACTGTATTTTTTATTACTTCCTGTAAAGATGAAAATTCCAACGGTTCTAATGCTGAAATGCCACGTGAGTACGCAGTAACTACTGTTAAACCCGTAACCGTAACAATTCATCAGGACTTTCCGGCGACAATCGAGGGGCAGCAGGTAATAGAAATAAGGCCTATGATAAGTGGATATCTCCAGGATATTTTTGTCAATGAAGGCGATCATGTAAAAAAAGGGCAGCTTCTTTTTAAAATAAAGAATCCCATGTATGAGCAGCAGGTGATAACAGCCAGAGCCAGCATCAATCGTGCCGAAGCCGATGTCAATACTGCAGATATGGAAATAGAGAAAATCAGGCCGCTTGTTGATAAACAGATAGTAAGCGATTACAGGTTAAAATCTGCGGAGCTTAACCTTGAATCGAAAAAAGCCGCATTGGAACAGGCAAAGGCTGAACTCGCCAATGCTGAAGCTAACCTTGCCTATACAAGTATCAGAAGTCATATGGATGGAATCATTGGAACATTCCCATACAAGCAGGGTGCCCTGGTAAGCAGCAACAGCCAGCAGGCATTAACCACCCTTTCGAACATTGACACGGTATTTGCCTATTTCTCATGGAATGAAAAACAGCTTCTCGATTTTCTTTCCGGTTCACCAGGTGAGAGTCTTGATGAGAAGATTAAAAACATACCTCAGGCAACACTCATTCTCGCCAATTCAACCGAGTATCCGGAAAGAGGACGGATTACAATGGCAAGCGGAATGATTTCAACACAAACAGGATCAGCAACTTTCAAGGCAATATTCCCCAACAGGGAAGGTTTGATTCGCAGCGGATCCAGTGCTACAATCAGAATTCCGGAAGTGAAATACAGTGTTCTTGTAATTCCTCAGAGCGCAACTTATGAGCTGCAGGATAAATATTTCGCCTACAAGGTCGATTCTGCCAATAAGGTTGTAGCAGGGGCTGTTGATCCTGTACCCTCTGA
>CAZKMH010000570.1:0-2872 GCA_964553395.1 uncultured Rikenellaceae bacterium
CGATGATGTAGTTGAACAGATTTTTGTTCGGTAACCTACAGTATGTTAACCTGTTTAAATAACTTTCCTGTATCTGCATTTCACATATTATGCCATGAGCGATCAATTCATCATATGCGAACTTTTTCTGGCTTTCAAGAGGCAGTGATTTTTTCCTGACCAATGAGGAAGCTTCGCCGTATTTGCACAACTTCAGGAACGATAAGATTATCTCCTGTTTTTCATTGCCATAAGCACCTGATGATATTTTTGTCCTGGCGTATTCCTCAATCAGCTCCATTTCACTAACAAGTATGTTATGCTTGCTAAGGTCGATAAGGGAGAAAAGCAGGTAGGGGTATTTGATCGTCTTGACCATATCGTAGTGAAAATAGTGCAGGGTTTCAATTGGTAACAAAAAGTGATTCAGCTTCATTATTTCACGCACTTCATCCTCATTGAACAGCGGGATGTTTATATTTTCGCTGCTGTCGGCTGAAAACGGCATTCCAAACCACTGCGATTTTAATGGAGGATTTTTTTCAATGAAATAAGAAAAAACCCTCAGGTTTTCAGGCTTGAACGTTATAAGTAACTTAAACCAGCTCTTTCCTGCATAAGCGGAAACCATCTTCATCAGGTTCCCGGCGAAGTCATGAAATTTGTCACTCTGGTAATAGATCTCATCCGCATCATCGATTATTATTACGATATGACCATCCAGCGGTCTCTGCCCGTCGTTGAAGAACCGGAGGAGGCTTTTATCCAGGTCAAATTCAAGGAATTGCTCCAGCAATTCCACCCCCTGATTGTTTGATAAAATATTAAGGAAAAATTCTCCGTCAATCAGACATATTATGTCATGCGGATTGACAGTCTGCTCAACAGGAAAAAAGGAATCGATCAATTGTAAAATGATTGATGACTTTCCATAACCATTGGGGGCAACAAGTGCAGTTATTGTTTTATCAGACTTATAGAAGTCTGAGAAGATCCTGCCGGCAAAGTGGCGCGGAATGAACTTTTTTTTGTTGTACCCGGTCTTTAGCCTGATTGAATTCAGGCTTGACCGGGTAATGAGATTGATCCTTTTTCTTAATAATTCCCAGGAATCAACTTTTACGTAAATATGCTTCTCCTTGTCATAACAATTCAGATAATCCTTCCAGGATTCGAAGCCCAGGTAGATTGAAAAAGTGTCGAGAACGTACCTTGAAGTATTGTGGTTGTGATAAATGATCCTGAAGAATCGCTTTAAAGTAGTGGTACTTACGCTTCTGTTGGTGGTCCTTCTGATCTCTTCGGACAGATAATGACACTCCTTCGGGTACACCAAACGCTGCCCGCACTTCCTGATGAGATCCTCGCGTAACGAATCCAGCAGTTCCTCCATTTCAAATATTTATTCTCCAAATCCGAAATATCAGGTAATATTTTATTGGCAAATATTACATACAAAGTTACTCAAAATTTGAACTGAAGTCTGATTTTTAGCCCGGGATGATGAACAATTTGAACATAAGTTGAACAGGATAGGGAAGCCCGGAACTGTATCTATTGTGTAATTTTGTGACCGCGAATATTGTTGTGATAACTAAAATTCTGTCAGGATGGAAAATCAAATCAGTTTTACAAGAGCACCTGCTGAACAGATGACCAGTCTGCATACCATCCAGAAAAGATACTTCCGGTCAGGCAGTTATCCTTCATACAAAAACAGGGAAGTGAAATATCAAAAGAAACCGGGGAAGCTTGTTTATGAGTGGCAGTTGGTGGACGACAGACCTGCAAATTCACGAAATGAGGGGGATGGAAATTTGTATGTGGCAGACTGGGAAATGATCAGCCAAAAATAGGGACTGAGCACATCTGAAAAAATGAAAGAACTTATCATCGGATGAAAATTTCCTTCGCATATTTCCGGGGGAGATTTGCTGCCAGGTAAAGTGCCTGAAGGGAGGTTAATTTCATGCCTGCCACAAAAGAAATACGTATTATAATATGTATTTTAATACGTATTTCTTTTAACGGTAATATGTCTTATAATACGTATTATTTTTATAATGGATCAACTCCATGTACTTCAGTGGTTAGTGGATTTATACTGATTTAAGCCTCATATATTTTCAGTGTAATTAAGGATTATTTCCAAACTTTTAAGCCTCGTTGAGGCGACCTGTTTGCGGATCCGATTCTGGTGCGGATATCAGTGTAAAAAATTATTTCTTAAACCACAAAGGAAACCAGGGACTTATTTAACATCCCTGATATCCTGAATTTGTATCTTTACACTGGATATTTGAGAAGGAGGGAGCTGTCATGAAAGTTAAAGATCTCGAATTTGGGTCAATAAATATTGATAATCAGAGCTCCCCCACAGTTTCTGTGCCGTGTTTTTCGCTCATCGGTTGCTGGTATCTTTCCATGCATCTTCTCTTCCATTCCCCTTTGTATTTTCTGTCATAATTTTTTCCTCCGGGGGCTATGCCTGTAAGCAGGATCTTTGAGAGAAGGAATAATCCGGCGGTCTGCCAGTAAGTCAGGACCGGTCCGTTGAATAATTCAGGGATCAGCCAGTTCCAGAGCGCCTGGACGCCAAATATCACCAGTATAACGAATGCAATTCCTAGAATTCCAAATCCGACATACTTTAATACATTAAGTGCTTTCATACTAATTGTTTTTTAACAGTTTATACAATTCATCAAGGTTCTTTCTCAGCGCCAGTACCGCATAGCGTTTTCTCGAGATCAGGGTATTGATCCCAACGCCGTACTTTTCCGAGATCTCCCTGAAACTCAGGTCCTCAAATTCCGTTTCAATGAACACGCTTCTCTGATCGGGAGGCAGTTCCGCCAGTGTCTTCCCGATAGTTACCCATATCCGCTCCTTC
>CAZKMH010000571.1:0-2869 GCA_964553395.1 uncultured Rikenellaceae bacterium
GCAGGATTGTCAGAGAGGCAAAAAAGGGGATCTGGGAAAAATATTCAGCAAAATGTGTATCGTGCGGAGCATGTGCAACTATTTGTCCCACATGTACCTGTTTTCTTCTTATCGACAAACCCGGATTTGAAAAAGTAAAACAGCTGGATGCATGCCAATACCCAGGTTTTGAAAGGGTTGCCGGAGGAGAGGATAGCCTTTCTGATCTTCATAACAGATTCAGGAACAGATATATGTGCAAATATGTCTGGAAACCTCAGAAATTTCAATCTGTTGCATGCACCGGTTGTGGCAGGTGCATTGAAGCGTGCATTGGGAAGATTAATAAAAACGAACTGTTTATGGAATTTGTATAATATGTTTTATGCAGGGTGACAAGAACATATACAAGCCCTTAAAGGCAAAGCTGACTGAGGTTATTGATGAATCACCACTGATAAAAACATTTGTACTTGTTCCGGAAGAAGATTTTGCATTTAAAACCGGGCAGTTCATTGAACTGTCCGTTGACGGCATAGGTGAAGCACCCTTTACTCCCTCCTCATCACCGGTCATTACGGATAAGCTCGAGGTAACGGTTATGAAAACCGGTTATGTTACAGAGTTCATGCATAACCTGAAACCAGGCGTATACATGGGAATAAGAGGCCCTTACGGAAGGGGTTATCCGGTTGAGAATTTTTTCGGAAAGGAGGTTCTCATCCTGGGAGGTGGCTGCGGCCTCGCTCCTATCCGGTCGTTGCTTTATGCCCTTGAACACATTCAGGACAAACTTGAGAAAGTGATCTTATGTTACGGTTCAAAAACTGCGGCCGATTGCATTTATAAGCCACTCTTCAACAGGTTGAACCAGATCGAAAAGTTCACAGCTTACCGTACTGTTGATAAACCGGAAGAGGGTTGGGACGGATCCGTTGGCGTTGCAACTACACTGCTGGATAAGGTCAAGGTCAATATCAGCAACTCAGTGGCGGTCATCTGCGGCCCTCCGGTAATGATGAAGTTCGGGACCATCAGGATTCTTGAGATGGGGTACAGGGATGAACAGATCTATCTCTCGATGGAAAAAAACATGTCATGCGGTCTTGGTAAATGCGGGCACTGTATGATGGGGGAATTTTTTGTATGTAAAGACGGACCTGTTTTTACATACAATGAGCTGAAATATACGCCCGATATATGGAAATAGAGTGTGTTTTTGGATTCAAGGCGATATCAAAGATCACTCTGCCAATTTCTCAAAGGCTGATCGATATGAGACTCCAACTGATGAACCAGTTAGCACTTTAACAAAAGATTATGGCTCAGAAAATACTGATAGATATGATAAAGCTGAGGGCAACAATGGTTGAGAATTGTTCAGCCGTTCTCCCGGAGGCTTTATTTTATCCCTCAATAAATCTGAATGGCCTTAAAACTATCCGCGAGCTTGCAACATTCAGGTTCACATGCAGAAAATGTGAGGAGGCCCCGTGCATTGCAGTCTGCCCCGCTGATGCTCTTGAAAAAGATTCGGAGGGTATAGTCACACGTTATACGAATCTGTGTATTTCATGCAAATCGTGCGTCACTATATGTCCATTCGGCACCATGATGACTGACTTTTTCAAACACCACAGGAACAAGGATCTGTTTTATGACCTGAACGATGAGAACGAGGTAAGGAAGTTCATTGAAGCTTCTCCTGCCGGAACAATAACAATGACTGATGAGGATGAATCGCCTGAAAAAAATATTTACAGGCTCAACGACAAGATCCTCATAAGAGATTATTTGTACGAAACCGAAAGCAAGTGATATGGCAGTAAACCTGTTTTATTTCTTTGTCTTCCCCGGCCTGCTTTTCGTGGCAGTAACCGGTGCCTTCCTTTCATGGTTCGACAGGAAAATAACTGCCAGGGTGCAATTCCGCAAAGGACCTCCCCTTCTGCAACCTTATTATGATTTTTTCAAATTATTGCTGGTAAAAGAGACGATCCTTCCAAAACAAGGATCACCTCTGATTTTTCTTCTCTCTCCCGTCTTTGCTGTTTTCGGTGCAGTTATGGCCGGAGTTTTTATTCTCCTGCCGCTCTTTAATATCAACACCGGTTTCAGAGGCGATCTGCTGGTTATCTTTTACCTGCTTACCATACCTTCCTTTTCATACATAATGGGAGCCCTGGCTTCGGGTAATCCACTCGCTGCTGTCGGAGGATCAAGGGAAATGAAACTTATTCTGAGCTACGAGCTCACTTTCCTTCTGGTTATTGCAGGTGTCATAATGAAAGCTGGCCAGCAATTCGATCTTTATTCAATAATTCAGACACAGCAGGATGGATCGCCTTTTATAGGGAGCATTTCAGGTGTAATTCTGTTCATTGTCGGGATTTTTTGCATACAGGCGAAACTTGCACTGGTTCCTTTTGATATGCCGGAAGCCGAAGCTGAGATTACCGAAGGTATTTTTATAGAGTACTCAGGAGCACCTTACGGGCTTATTAAGCTGACAAAATATATAATGCTCTTCATTCTGCCGGCTTTACTTATCGCATTGTTAATGAACGGATTCAGGCTTGAAGGGATTGGAATTCTTTGGACTGTGCTCAAAGTAATACTCGTTGTGCTTCTTCTTACACTTATAAGAAACACGAACCCGAGGATCAAGATCAGGCAGGCTATAAGCTTCTTTCTTATTTGGATGAACCTGCTTGTGGTTATTGCCATTGTTCTGATTGCGTTTGGTTATTAAATATTTTATTGTGGGCTTTAAAAATTATTGCTTTAAAAAATCACTCTGGGTATTCCATTTCGGAGGTGCCTCGTGCAATAACTGCGATATTGAGATCCTTGATTGCCTTACGCCGCGACACGACCTGGAACGGTTTGG
>CAZKMH010000572.1:0-2866 GCA_964553395.1 uncultured Rikenellaceae bacterium
AAAAAACAGGCTCTTACCGTGTTGCCGGATTCATTGGAAAAACCAATCACTATTCTTACTGAAATGAAAAAGTCACTGAAAAAGGAAACTGATTCTGAATATGAAATGGCATTCATCAATGCAGCAATCAAGGCATTTGAAGACTGCAGAGTGCGTGCATCATTAGATCCTGGTCCCGGATACTACCGCGCTATTACTCCGGAACGTAATGCGGATATAGAAAAGTTTTACAAACAGGCAGCTCTCTCTATGTATAAAGGTTTTGTCAAACGCATGGAGAATTACTCCGAAAATGGAGATATGCAACAAAAAAGAATTGCAAAAATATTTGCAGATTTAGGAAAATAGGACATACCGGCATCGCGCATAACAAAAACCGGGATACTGGATTTATATTAATATCTGAATTTATGATCAAGCATAATAAAAGCAAACTTGCCTTTATAATCCTTTTCTTATCTTCAATTGCAGGATGTCGGAATTTATCCAGTCATGATGATCTTAAATGGCTTGATAAATACAAAATTGTGTGGGAATCTAAAAGTAAGAATTCCTCAGAATCCATGCCTTTGGGAGGAGGAGATATAGGATGTAATGTATGGGTAGAAGACGGAGACCTGTTATTTTATTTTCAACGAAGCGGAAGCCTCAATGAGAATGGTGAATATCTTAAACTGGGCAGGATCAGAATAAAATTGTTTCCCAATCCTTTCGAACAATCATCCTCATTCAGACAGGAACTAGTCTTAAAAGATGGATTTATTCAGATAAAATCTGCCGGGACAAAAAATTTCAATTCAATAAACGTAAAAATAAACCTTTGGGTAGAAGTTAACAATCCGGTTATTCATGTTGATATAAAAGCAGATAAGCCAGTTAAGGTAACGGCAGCTTACGAAAGCTGGCGTACAGAAGATAAGGAACTCAACCCCATTGCATCCGGACGGGAACGATTTGGATGCTTTCACCTTGAGGGATTTTCCGGTACGGTAATTAAGACCCGCGATATTATTATGCATACCGAGAGAGGTATCCTTTTTTATCACCGAAATCCGGAAAACAAGCTGATACCTGATGTATTGATAGAGCAACAAGGGTTGGAAGCCAGCAAGGATTCAATTCCTGATGATATCAAAAACCGGACTTTTGGAGGACTCTTATACGGGAAAGATTTTATTTCGGCCGGCACCGATTCAGGTAAATATATTATTACTCCCTATAAATCATGGATAATACAAAGCAGGGAGGCTTCTGAAAAACACCAGCTTTTTGTTGCCACACATATTGGTCAGACAGAAACACTTGAGCAGTGGGAAGAAAAACTGGATGAGATAGCAAATGATGGAGGAAGAAACAGTAAAAGATCATTCAAAAATACGGTTGAGTGGTGGCATAAATTCTGGAACAGGAGCTATATTACAATACTTGAGGAAAATCCTGATAATAAAAATCCAGCCTGGCAAATGGGCAGGAATTATCAGTTATTCAGATATCAGCTTGGCTGCAATGTTTTTGGTGAGTATCCGACAAAATTCAATGGAGGAAATCTTACGTTTGATCCGTATCTGATAGCAGAAAATTATCCTTTTGATCCGGACTGGCGGGCATGGGGAGGTGATGTTTTTACTGCTCAAAATCAGCGACTTCTTTACTGGCCAATGCTTAAGTCAGGTGATTTTGATGCTATATTGCCTCAGTTTGAGCTGTATCGCAAAGGCTTACCGGGTGCAACTGCAAGAGTAAAGACTCATTTCAATCATGAAGGAGCTGTCTACAGTGAATATACCGGGGTACCCGGAGTCGCATTAGGTGCCGGATGGGGATGGAAACACGGAAATTACAGAATACGCGGTGATGAGGTCCCTTTCGGTGACCCGCGGATTAATGGCCTGGGTGGATATGAAACACTTGTGGAGAAAGGAATTATGGCAAATCCTTCGATCTCATATCATTGGGAATCGCAGGTTGAACATGCTTACATGATCCTGGAATTTCACCGTTTTACCGGAGCTGACATTTCGAAATACATGCCATTTATTAAATCAGCGTTGATTTTCTTTGATAATCATTATCAGATAAGGCAGAAAATGCGTAATGGGAAAATACTTGATGAAAACGGGAAACTGGTAATCTTTCCTTCTACATCCTGCGAATCTTACAGGGGAGCTAAGAATCCGAGTGATCTTATTGCGGGATTAAAAGCTTGTCTGGAAAGTATTTTAAAATTAGACGAAAAATATATCTCCTCCTCCGAAAAAGAGTATTATAAAGGTTTCTTAAACAGAATTCCTGACTACTCGTTTAAGGAAGTCGAAGGGATGACTATTATCAATCCCGCTCATGAATGGCTAAAAGAAAGCAATCAGGAACTTCCCCAATTTTATCCATTATTTCCATTCAACAGATTTAGTCTTGATGATGAAGAAATCCGGATATTCAAAAATACCTATCTGGTTGCCCCGGAATTCAGGAAAGGTAAAGTACAAAGCTGGCATCAGGATGGGATATTCTTTGCCCGGATGGGAATGACAAAAGAAGCAGCAGAATATAATACAAAAAAACTCAGCGATAGTCAACGACGTTTCCCTACATTCTGGGGACCCGGACATGATTGGGTGCCTGACCATAACTGGGGTGGCTCAGGCATGATCGGACTTCAGGAAATGCTGATACAAACCATTGGGGATCAGATAATATTGTTTCCCGCCTGGCCTAAAGACTGGGATGTGAATTTCAAACTTCACGCTCCTGATAATACCACAGTTGAATGTAGTTTCAGAGAAGGGGAAATAAAAAAACTGAAAGTTATTCCTGAATCAAGATCAGAAGATATAATTGTATATAATAATGGTAAATCCGGGTTTTA
>CAZKMH010000573.1:0-2864 GCA_964553395.1 uncultured Rikenellaceae bacterium
CGGAGGAATAAAAAGAAGCGATATAATTCGGAATCTCGACAGCATGCTTCCGGCTGATAAAGTGAATGAGATTAAATCCCGGATCAAGCCTTCTGTTTCAGAATTCGATGTAATCATTCTTGGTGCAGGGCCTGGTGGTCTGACTGCAGGATTATATCTTAGCCAGTCTAAAATAAGCACTGTACTCATCGACAATGCTCTGCCGGGAGGACAAGTATCAACCACTCACGAGGTATCAAACTACCCGGGTTTTATTGAACCTCAGGCCGGGTACATGCTTTCACACAATATGAGTGAACAGACTAAACTTGCCGGTACTGTTTACAAAGTTGCTGTTGATGTTACCAGCGTTGATCTTGTGAGAAAAGAGGTAGTGATCGACGATTATGAAACAATTAAAGCAAAGAGAATTATAATTGCCACAGGAACAACACCTAATCTTACCGGCGCTTTAGGTGAGAAAGAACTAAAGGGTAAAGGTATCTCCTATTGCTCCACCTGTGATGCGAAATACTTTAATGACAAGGAGGTAATTGTTATAGGAGGAGGAAATTCAGCAGTTGAGGAATCAGAATATATCACACGTTTTGCAAATAAACTGACTATTGTCCACCAGTTTGACAAGCTCACTGCAAATAAGCAGGCACAGGAGAAAGTACTCAGAAATCCTAAGATCAATATCCTTTTTGACAACGAACCAAGAGCATTTATCAGGAAAGATGACAAAATCATAACTGAAGTAGAGAATGTAAAAACCAGGGAACGCAAAGAGCTTGTAAGTAACGGAGTTTTTATTTTCATCGGTATGAAGCCTAATATCAGTCTGTTTAAGGATAAACTCGAGCTTGATCCGTGGGGATATATCAAAACTGATGAAGACATGAGAACAAATCTTCCGGGAGTTTTTGCTGTCGGGGATGTGATCAGCAAAAAATGCCGCCAGATAACTACAGCAGTAGCTGACGGAACTATTGCAGCTATGGCAATTGCGAAAGAATTAGACTGATTTGCTTATACAGGTTCTGCAAATCTTACCGTAAAAGATTCAGGTATAAAAAGCGCAAATAAATCTTGTGCTTGTTTCTTTCAGACAATATATATTTTTAATGAACTCCCGGCCGGACACTGCTTCCTGAAGATTAATTACCCGAACCCGGATAGATCCGGATCTATGGTTCAGACCCTGACCACTCCGGGATAGATAATCAGGTACCCATTCTCTTTATTGTCTTTTAGTATCCTTTTCAGGAAAGTTTCATAGGTTGACCTGTATGAGATGCTTCCCCGTTGAGGGGATACAACAACCAGAAGATCATCGTTCCCGATTATCTGTTTTGTCACAAGCAATTCTTTTTCACCGGTATATGAATAAGACTTATGTACTACCCGGCTTCTGATCTTTTTAAGATATTTTTCTACCGGGAAGGTGGATCGAAAATATGAATAAGAATCTATCGGGATAGTATTGCCTTCTGCAAGGGCAATGACCTTATTAAGAATATGTATGAAGCTTAACTCTTTCTCAGCGTATGGAGGTAAGAGAAGATGGACCTTTTTATATAAATTCAGTGGATTGACGGGGTTAAAAACATAGATGTTTTGCAAAGAATTCGTAATCAGATGCTCAAGAGACCTGCCAATAAGAAAGTCGACCAGATTTGGTTTGCCTGATATGCCGACAATTATATCTGTCGCACTCTTTTCCCGGGCAACACGTTTAATCCCGGCCGGGACATTATTATCAATTGTAAAAAGTGTTTCTATTTTCCTTTCTGACGCCAGTGCCCTGTCACCGGCACGCTCAAGAGTTGATCTTGCCAGAGCCAGCCTCTCGTTAGCAGTTTCATCGTCATCAACAACAAAGAGACCATAAAGGGGATTTGAGTGATTTTTCCTTTTAAGGGCGAGAGCCAGGTCGAGCAGTCTCTCCATACTCTGGGGATTTGAGAGTGACACAATTATGGTTTCTTGTATCTGATCAACATATTGATTTGTGCTTCCGTTACCGCCAAGTACAATTTTTCTTCCTGCAGACTCTGTTACAACAGAAGATACAAGACATGTTATGAGGATTAGAATGATTGTTCCGTTGACAACATTTTCATCAACGATCCCGATCCTGTAACCAACCATTATAACTGCCAGTATTGCAGCAGCATGTGAACTTGTAAGTCCGAAAAGGAGTCTGCGCTGATCGGTTGTGAATCTGAGTATACGTGAGGCTATTTCAGATGCCGCATATTTACCTGCGAGTGCCACCGTCGTGAGGACAGCCGCGATAATGATTGCCATCGGACCGGCAAAGATGATACGGAGATCAACAATCATCCCGACACTGATCAGGAAGAATGGGATGAATAAGGCGTTTCCCGTGAAATCGATCCTGTTCCGCAGGATTGATTCAGCGGGTATCAGCCGGTTGAGTACAAAACCTGCAGCAAAAGCTCCAATAATTGGTTCAAGTCTTGTTGCCATTGCCAGAATTGCACAGACGAACACCATGAAAGCGACAAAAATAAATTGTGAATAATTGTCATCCTCAAGACGACGGAATGCCCATCGTGAAACAGGTGGAATTACATAAACCATAAAAAGGAGGAAAAGGATGAATGAGACGAACAGAGTACCATAAAGGCCAAAACCGCTCCCTCCTGTTTCAGTTCCGGTAATGGCCGCCAGAACGAGCAACACAAGAGTGTCAGTAATGACCGTACCTCCGGTAGCCACTGCAACAGCTTCATTTCGGGTTAACCCCAGTCTCGTGACAACAGGATATGAAACCATCGTATGGGTGGCAAACATATTGGAGATCATCAGGCTTGAAATAAGGTTATAATCAAGGAGATAATAGCAAACTGGCAGCC
>CAZKMH010000574.1:0-2855 GCA_964553395.1 uncultured Rikenellaceae bacterium
TTCGGTTAGGCCTGTATCTCCATCATCGCCTGTAGTGAAATCCACATAATAAGTCGTCATTTCTCTTCCATCCTATGAAAGTATCCTCGGAGGTCTTGAAATAAATGTATAATTAATGTCAAATGATTCATCATAATATTCAATATATTTTGATTCCTGATAGTAATTTATTGTTCTTGCGTAATATCTCCAGATCGGACTTGGCCACAGGCTGAACGAGGGGCTTGTTGCCGATTGGGTAATGGTACAATTATTCAGAACCAGTGTTATCGTAAGGGTCGGTGAAGAACAGGTTTGATCCTGAACGGCATTATTTAGGGGAACTAATACCGAAATAAATAAATTCGCAGGATACGAAGATGAGGCAATGATTGCATCATTAGGCGAAAGAGTGTTAGTCGTCCCGATACTGGGATATTCAGAACTGATCACAATGACTGCATTCTCGCTTACAAGATCACCTGCCCCAACAAGATTCACCACTCCCGAACTAATTGCAATAATAGAATTATTGGGAGCAATGGAATGTATCTGTTGAATGGTAGGTAATGAACCACTCTGTTCTATGATTGCATTATCGGGAATGAAAGACACAACTACATCTAAATCGGGAGATGTGGAAAATTGCCCAATGGTTCCTGTTTCTGGATAGACGTTGATCCCTATTCCAACAAGACCGGAACCTATATCAATGGTAGAATTTTCGGGAAGAATGCTGCAAATTTGCCCTATCGTTGGAGAAGAAATAATCTGATCTAGTATTCCACCGTTAGGGGATATGTCTGTTACACCACTTGTCGATAACGTGGGCGAAGTTGAGCTTAAGGCTATAGTGGCCTTATCCGGCGAGGAAATGATGTGCAGTTGAGCAAGCGTGGGAGGGGTAGAGTCTAACGCAATGGCAGCATTACCTAGGGGAACCAATACAGAAAGAAATAAGTTTGCAGGATACGAGCCTAAAGCAATGGTGGAATCTTTACTATCAATCTCATTCACATTCGCAAAAGTGGGGGATGATACAGATTGGGAAATTGTCGCAGTATTTGGAGATACTACGTGTTGTTGACCAATCGTAGGTGAGGTTGCTACCTGGCCGATGGTGCAATTTGCCACAATCAGGGTTGCGGTTACGGTTGATCCAATCCACCCTATGAATGGATTTTTCTTGCTAACAGGTTTGAGAAATTTCATTTGCTTTTATTCCCATTATGCGGGTTGCAAACAACAAAACAGACAGGGGATGTACCGTATCCTGATACATGTCCCCATCCGTCACTGTAAACTCTAACTTTCATCAAGTCGGTTGATTAATTGTAATCTGCCATGAACCGATATTGACTTTATTGCCCAATGTTAATTCCTGTGTCGTGCAAGTCGTCGCAAATCTCACTGACGATGAATCATCAATGATGCACACATACGAGGCGATCCCGGTGCGAAGCACATCATCGCACGAACAAGCCGCAATGGTCATGTATCGATTGAGCCCAGTGTCCCCAATGACAAGTGCAATATGGCTGCTGGTTGGAAATGCGTTACCAGCTGCTCCACACTTAGTCGAATGGGCCAACATGCCATCGCTCGGAGATGAACAACCTGCAATTGTCGGCAATACATCGCTAGATGTCATTATGACAAGTCTCAAATTTCCATTTGGGACATATAGAGCCGAAAAAAGATTATCAACTACCATCGTCGAACAAAACTTTGTAGCCATTTCTTTACTTCCTCCTTACTCATTTATAGATTTTGTTGGTATAATTTTGAATTCAAATATCGCATCCAATACAACATCATGAGGTTGAATGTTGTAAGTGATTATCCCATTCTCATCGACTGTCTGATCCTTGTAATCCTTCTCTGGTTTGGGATTCTCTTTTTTCACCATGTCACTCCTCATAAACCAAAGTCGCTTTAACATTTACCGTCGTTGCTGCCGTACATTGAATTCCAACAGCCTTTGCACCAGCAATCACAATCTCATCACCGAATCCAAATTTTTCTTGATAACCACTTTGAGGATGAACTTCAAGACCGGCAAGAACTCCAGACGATCCATGGGATGAACTTGTGGCCAAAGTTTGAATGACGCATTGAGAAACGATTGCTGGCCCGGATCTTTGCACTGCCGTCACGGCGGCATTAGTCCAACTCGTTTCATCAGTGCTATATATGCAAAGAGCCACATTGACAGGTTCGGCTGTCACGGAAACTCCATCAAAAAAAACTCCCCATTCTTTAACCTTAATTGCATGACTTGAAGGGGTAATAACTTTTAAAACAGTCTTCATCGAACTTGAAGCTAAAAGACCTTCTGCCGTTGTCAGTGCCGTAAAAATACATCCGGCCATCTTATTTACCTCCTACTTCTTTTCTGTTTGCTGTGATTCGATAAATTTATCAAACATCTTGTAAAGTTGTTCTGGGTAGTTGCAACTTGCCCAAATCTTGTTTATTTCCTTCGCGCATTCCAACGCCCCGATATATTGATCCATCTGTTTTATCGCCATATCCCTATTTTGCACGGCACTATTGTATCTTCCGCTCATGGCCGCATTCAGCTTGTTCATCTTGGCTGCGAATGCCAACTCATTGACAAGCTCGAAACCGTAGATATAGCGGGTCTTCAGTAAATCAGCCTCGTTAGGAATATAAGTCTTAATTCCCCTCCCCTGCGCGATGCCAAGATAATACTCACAACTTGGCCTCTGGTAGGCATATTCGCTTCCCTGAGATGTGGCCATGTCAACCCCGTAGACATGAATTTCCTCGTACATATCGTGGATGGCGAGACCAATCATGAATGAAATAGAATTCGTGAAGTATCCGTTCCATTCGTATTCAACGGATTTCTT
>CAZKMH010000575.1:0-2843 GCA_964553395.1 uncultured Rikenellaceae bacterium
TGGACGAGTTCGGATTGAAAATAATTGTCGAGCAATTTCTCGAATCTTCCCAATAAATCTTTGTTTATAAGATTCCGGGTAATGAACTGTCGATCGTAAAAACGCATGCAATAATTGAGGAGCAATTCGATATTGTTTGCAATCAGCGTTTTGCTATGCGGATCTATCGATTGATGCAGTTCGTGATCAATATTATCAAGACAATCTAATAAGATTTGTCGTTCTTTCTCTGATACATGCAGGGCTTCATTGGCTTCATATGAGAAAAAGGTGTACTTCTTAATATTCTGGCCAAGAGAAGTACCCCTGATCAAATATGGAAGAAAAAGTAATGCCCATCCTTTAGGTTTTATACTATCAGGCTTACTGCCTATACCAACAACCTGCCCGGGACCAATAAAAACGAGAGTACCTTCCTGATAATCGTAGTAATTACATCCGTATTTTAAATCACCGCATTTCGCTTCCTTCAGAAAAATACAGTAAAAGCCGAAATTGACTCTGGTTTCAGGGATGAGTTTCATTTTCGAAAAATCGTAAACACTTACTAAAGGATGAAGTGTTTCGACCCCTCTCATGATATTATACTGAGAAATGTTTTCCAGTTTTATTATTTCATCCATCGCTCTTGTTATTTAAATTCAGATCAAAGTTATTGCATAATTATCTTTAAAATACTCTTCGGAATGCTATATCAGTAATTCAGATACAAAAAACAGTAATCGGTATAAGTCAACACCTCTTATTAGTCTCAACTTTGTAAAATGCTTTGGAGAATGCAAAATCAAAGTACTTTATTAATATCATAATGAAAATATATGTCTCAAAACTTCCGCACTTATTAATAGCATTAGCTGTTGTTATTTCGGCTGCTGCCCAGAATTCAAAAAATACTAAACCAATTCTGATAAGAGAGCAAGGCAGTTTCGCCGTTGGAGGAACACTTGTTACCAATACCGGCACTTTTGATCCTGTTAAACAAAATCCTGAAGGTCAAACACTTCATGGTGACCATGCTTACGTTTTTTATCAGATCCCAGTGAAGGCCCGCAAATATCCGCTGGTAATGTGGCATGGTTTCGGACAGTTTTCCAAAACGTGGGAGACTACACCTGACGGAAGGGAAGGCTATCAAAATATTTTCCTGCGCCGTGGTTTCGGGGTCTATCTCATTGACCAGCCAAGAAGAGGTAATGCTGGATGAAATACATTCGCATGTAGCACATGAATTGCATAATTATTGATGTAGATGAAAAAAAACATTCCAAATAAGACTCTTATGAAAAAGATTATCATGATGCATCCAATTGTTTTCATTAAAAATCCGTGTTATTTCTTATGCATGAATTAAAATATAATCCAGATACAATTATTTATACCTTAATTAAAAACTATAAATATGAACAGAACAAATTTCCTCTTCACCACGGTTGTTTTTTTCGCCTGCATTTCGCAAGTATGTGCACAAGACTGGCCTCAATACCTGGGACCAAACAGGAATAGCACCTCTGCTCAGAAAGGCATTTTGCGAACATGGCCGGAAGGTGGACCTGAAGTCCTCTGGACTGTAAATGTTGGCCCGGGGTATGGCGGCCCGGTAATCAGAGACGGCAAGGTCTATCTGCTCGACAGAGATGATAAGACAGGTGATATAATGAGGTGCTTTGACTTTAAAACAGGTAAGGAATTATGGAAGTACAGCTACAATGCCCCCGGATCTGTCATGTTTCCAGGCTCACGGAGTGTACCGGTCGTTGATGGCAATTACGTATGGTCATGCGGTCACAATGGTGACCTTTATTGTATAAACATCAAAACGCAGAAACCAGTCTGGAATAAAAACATCTGGACGGATTTTGGCGGCACTAAACTTCCAATATGGGCAATAACCCAGTGTCCCCTCATCTATGGAAATTTGCTCATCGTATTATCGCAGGCTCCTGACGCCGGAGTGATTGCCTGCAACAAGCTTAACGGTAATATAGTTTGGAAAACACAAAATCTTGGCAATGAATCATATGCCAGTCCTGCCGTAGTAAAAATTGACGGTAAAGATCATATTGCAATTGTTAATTCCTCTACTAATCCGTTTGGGAATCGGGGATTACCACAAACCTCGGGAAGCATTGTCGGGATAGAACCACTGACAGGTAAGATACTTTGGGAGTATAAGGACTGGTTATGCCATATTTCAGTACCCAGTGCAGTTGATGCAGGCGATAATAAAGTTCTTGTTGCAGGCGGATATGAACACGGGGTTGTTATGATAAAAGTTGAAAAAAAGGCGGATGGCAATTATGGTGTTACTGAGCTTTTCAAACACAACGATTTCGGAGATCACACAAAAGCACCGATATTGTATAATGGATATTTCTATGCTCAGTTCACAACCAACAGCAGACGAGATGGTCTGGTTTGTATGGACATGAATGGCAAGGTTATGTGGAAAACAATGCGAGCTCCTCTATTTGATAAAGGTAGTATGATCCTGGCTGATGGGCTTATTCTGTCCACTGACGGCAGAAAGACATTATTTCTGATAGAGCCATCTCCAACGGGATTCAAATCTCTTGTATCAGCCGAAGTGCTCAAAGAAGGTGGAGTTTCAGAAGACGATCCAATGGCATCAAGAATCGGAGGAGTAGCTCAGAATTGGGCACCTATAGCACTTGCAGATGGGAAGCTTCTTATCAGGGATCAGAGCCGGTTAATGTGTGTCAGGGTAGCTAAATGATTCCAGCCAGGTCAAGCTTATAAGATCAAAAAGGTTGCAACTTTTGTCCGTTCGGGGTACTGAAAAAGAGCCCTCTTTCGCTAAAGCTTCAGAGGGTAAGACGAGAGTG
>CAZKMH010000576.1:0-2833 GCA_964553395.1 uncultured Rikenellaceae bacterium
AAATATCTTTTCGAGTATTATGGTCCTCAATACTAGATAATAACAAAAAGCTCCGGCTTAAAATTGTTCTACATAAACCCTGTTTGCAGAAATGCAGCCTTCACTACAGTTTATTAGCATTATTTGAAATGTATTCTTTCAAACCTGACGGGACCGGACCAAAATACCTGAACCGTTCTGCCCATTCCAGACCATATTTTTCTCCGGTCACCCTATCGGATGGCACTCCCCTTATGGATTCGGAAAATTTATCAAGCATAAAATTCTTGATATAGTTGAAATTGGCAGTATGGTCGTCATTTCCAAGAACATTTAGCTTTTTACCCTCTTCAGCCAGGCTTTTTCTCAACAATGAACCGGTATTACCTCCACCTCCCTGAGACACAACAGCCATGTTTGCCTCTACCTTCCTGTCAATAAAGCCGGAAATATCCACAATTCTGTTAACAACCTGCGGACCTCTGGCATAATAGTATCTCTCGGCCACCGAATGAGGTTCCAGAACCTCCAGCTGTTCCGGATAATCGGTATTCATACCAGCCATCCACCGGGCTGCCTCAACGGCCCGGGCTGTCACATAATGGTCGGGATTTTCTTCATAATGATCCCAGGGGTCGAAACTAACAATAGTATCAACTTTAAGCAACCGGAATAAAAAAATAAGCCTGCCTTTGATTTCCTGAATATTATATTCATCCATGCGATGATTCCGATATCCCAGGTCATAAACTTTTTTAAATCCCATAACATCAGCAAATGCTTCATTGGATCTCTCATTATTCAGGACTCTTTCTCCTGAACTTTTTCCGCTGCCTGCAGCATCGTCGTTAGTGGTTCGTATTAAATAACCTGTATATCCTTCGTGGATCAGTTTGGCCACAGTGCCCGCCGCAAAATAGGCAATGTCATCGCAATGCGGCTGAATTACTGCAAGTACCATGCCTTCATGAGGCCGTCCTTCAGCGGATCTTTCAATGACTACTTCCTCCTGACTGTCAGGATCAGGATTTATTCCTGATTTTTTGTCTTTCAGATCGAGTTGTGACATTGCAGCCGCCGGTGTTACCATACCTCCGACGATCATGCTTTTTCCAACAAAATCTCTTCGTTTCATTGATTGTTCCTTGGGGTTTATGACAGATCATGGTCAAAGGAGGTTTAATCCTTATCTTTTTTATCAACCATCAGGAATGCAGCCCTTACTACAGGGGGACAAGGTGAGTCAAGTCCTCTGACAGCTCTCCAGATCACTTCATTGAAATCGTTGTCATTGACCCGGTCCTCAATGGCAAAGTTGAATGTTTCACTCAGCCTCTGCCATTTATTTTCAGCAATGTTCTTCTCATCAAGTCGTACCATGGAAGGTCTTACATTAAAGGGCGGATGATCAGGGGTGTTATTAAAACATCGCCAGAGGGGAGTCGCAGCTGCATCATACTGGCTCATCGGAGGAAGTCCGAGTATAAGCTCAATCGTTCGCAACAGTGATGTAGTTGTATAGGAAGTATGATCAACAAATCCCTGTTTTACATAACCTCCGGCAATATAAGCAGTACTTCGGTGAGCATCCACATGATCGGGACCATTCTGGGCATCATCCTCAACAGCTATAAGAAGGCTTGTTTTCCAGAGTGGAGAATGACTCAGGTAATCCAGAAACATACCGACTGCCAGGTCATTATCGGCAACCTGTGCTGTGGGAGTCGGTCTTCCAAGGCTTAATCCCAATGTATGATCGTTGATAAAGCGGATTGTGTTGAATTGGGGTACAGAATTTATTGCAAGCAATGAATCAAAATCGCGCTTCCACTGATGAAAACGTATTGTATCCATTACTGTTTGAATCCAGGGGGTAAAATAAGTGCAATAATGATCATTCAGGACAGGAATCGCAGGTCCGTCAGTATCAACAAATTCACCATAGGTACGATATGTGACTACAGCATGGTTGCAAAAATCCCAGAGAAAGCCATCTCTGTTGTTTGCGATCTCCCTTGCACCTTCGCCTGGATATGTTCCGCCCCTCCCGCCATAGCTTGTCGGCCAGTTTTTTTCAAGGTAATCGGTAGCGTATGCGCCCATTGTCCAGTTATGTCCGTCAGCACTGACTTCACCGTTCACATAAAAATTATCAAGCAGAACAAATTCGCGCGCAATTGCATGCTGATTGGGAGTTACCTTCTCACCAAAAAGGGTAAGTGATGGATCTCCGTTTCCTTCAGGCATATCACCAAGTACCTGATCGTAGGTACGATTTTCCTTTATTATATAGAAAATATGTTTTATCGGAGACGGGTCACCTACCTTCTGCGGAACAGGGTTACCTGACATACCTTCCGAGCTCAGTTCCTTATTTTTGGTATACGGGGTATTGTTATAAACAATTTTGGAGTAAATACCCATCTGCTTGTCATCAGGCATCTCCAGGATACCAAGGGTACCCTTGAAGAGTCCGCCGATATACTGAACTTTAATTCTCTGTTCCTTTCCTCCTGCCTGATAAACAACCTCGGATCCCCTCCTGTTCGGATTGGGTCCATATGGATTGGCAAGGGAAGATAATCCTTTCCCGTTGCTGACAAGTATTTTACCCTTTGCAATTCTGACGCAGGACGGATACCAGCCAGTCGGAATAAAGCCTTTGCTTTTACTCCTTCCCGGAATACTTACATCGAACACGGAGAGGCAGTTATTGTCAGCATTGGCTATGAACAGAGTTTTTTCATCATCGCTCAGTGCAACACCGTTTGTTGTGGTCCCGCTGGGGGCATCAGGAAATAGAGCGGTGTTGAGAGTTTCGATTACCTTCGACTGACGGGTATCAATAACCGAT
>CAZKMH010000577.1:0-2830 GCA_964553395.1 uncultured Rikenellaceae bacterium
CGGCGCAAGAGTTTACGGAAATTTTACACTAGATGGTATCACTAACGTGGATGATACAATTATTGCAGCAGTGAATTTTACAATAAATGAGTATGCAAGAACTCCTATCATAATATTGATTCCGGAGAGGGTCCAGGCTTATTTCACGTTTGTTAAGCAAGTCATTGTATATCTGACGTAATTCGCCGGCAAAGATCCCCCATGACCAGCCATCAAACACCATATGCTGGACAGTCATATGAAATATATACTCATCATCCCTGATTTTTACAAGATATAGCCGGAATAAAGGGCCATTTTCTATATCAAAAGTATCTCTTGATTCCCCGGTAAAAAAATCCTGAATTTTCGGATCAACTTCTTTATCATTTAAAGAGCTGTAATCCAGTATCTTAATTGGTATATTCTCAAAATTATGAATAATACAGTATGGCTCTCCTCCGTTTGATTTTACAGAACTCCTCAGGATAGCCTGCCGGTCAAATAAAATGTTCAGACTCTTCACAAAAATATCAACATCAAGCACACCTTTTAGCCTGTATGTAAATGGTATATTATATGCCGGATTGGTAAGGTCAATCTGATTTATGATCCATAACCGTTTCTGATCAGAGCTTACAGGCAGCCTGCTATCCTTATCAAGAGGAATTATATCCGGATCATCCGATTTTACCGGTGTCTCTGATTCTATTTTCCTGATCAGTCCTTTTATCGTAGGGGAGTTAAATATTGATTCGAGTGGTAACCTGACATGGAATTTTTCGCTGATCCGGGTTATTACCTGTGACGCTAATAATGAATGGCCGCCGAGGTAGAAAAAATCATCTTCGAGACCAATTCCTTTAATCCCGAGAAGATCCTCCCAGATTTTTACTACTGTTTTTTCAATTGATGAGGTTGGTGAGATATATTCGTTATCCATTAAAGGCCGGTCATGAAGTGACAGGGAACTTTCAATAACTTCAACTTCATTGGAGTCTTTTATAATTGAATCTGAACCTCTTATTGTTGTTCCGCCCCGGAATTCGGTGAAATAGTTATAGGGAGTTACAGGATCTATCCAGTGTCTTTTCCTGTCGAAAGGATAAGCCGGCAATGGAACCCTGAATCTCTTTTCATCCTGATAGTAATTGCCCCAGTCAATATCCACACCTGAAACCCAGGCATGTGCTACAGCTTTCAGAAATACTGATATATCATTTAGTTTCTTTTTCGGATGACGTACAGTTGATGAAAGTCTGATCTTCTTACCGGCTGTATCATATTGAGAAAGAAGTGTTGCAAGGGTATTACCCGGACCCACTTCAAAAAAATATGTATTCCCGGGTTTAAGTAATTCCTGAACTCCATCAACGAAATTTACAGTTGATCGGATCTGATCAGCCCAGTATTCGGAGTTTGAAAAGTCCCCTGGTTCCACCCAGTTACCTGTTTTATTTGATATAAGAGGTATTTTGCCTTCACCGAATCTGACGGTTTTTAAAATTTCTCTGAATGGATCCAGTACAGGTTCCATCATATAGCTATGGAATGCATGAGAGGTTTTTAGCCTGGACAAATGGATATCGGGATAATCAGTAACCAGCCTTTCATAAACTTCTGTAATATCTTGAATATCACCGGATAAAACATTCATTTCCGGTGCATTTTTTAATGATAAATTAACTTTCCCTGAAACATAAGGAAGCACATCATTGTATGGCAACTGAACAGAAAGCATCGCCCCAGCTTTTTGTTCCTGCATCAACTTTCCCCTCCATGCAACAAGCTTCAATGCATCTTCAAATTCAAATATCCCGGAAATTACAGCTGCTGCATATTCCCCGATGCTGTGGCCTATCAAAGCATCAGGCCTGATGCCAAACTCCTCCAGTAACCTGGCAATAGCAAATTGAATGGTAAACAATAATGGCTGTGCAACTGATGTCTGATTTATTTCATTCTCCAGCGAATCATCAGTATCATGAAGAATATATTTTAAAATATCAATTTTGAAATTCTCTTTCAGGAATAGGTTGGCTTTATCCACAATATTTCTGAAAGAAGGAAATTCATAATATAAATCTTCAGCCATTCCTGTATATTGTGAGCCTTGCCCCGTAAACATAAAGACTATCCGTGGATTGAATAATTCCTGTATCCCGCTATTCTCCAGCTCGGTCATCAGTACAGGAACCTTATTATCAGGTTCCCTTTTACAGACCAGAAGTGAGCGATGTTTATAATGTATCCTTCCCTGCTGAAGCGTAAAAGAAATATCTGCAATATCCTGGTCTGAAATCAAAATATGCCGGGCAATGTCTTGTTTAAGATTTTTCAGGGCCCCAGGAGTTTTAGCGGTAACAGGGATCAGATGATATTTTTTTGATGAAACTATTTTGACAGTTTCAGGAGCTTCTTCCAGTATACAGTGAGCATTTGTTCCCCCTATGCCAAATGAGCTGATTCCGGCACGTCTTGTACCCTGATTTGCAGGCCATTCCACCAGTGAAGTATTAATATAAAAAGGAGTATCCTTCAGCGGTAATTCAGGATTTGGATTTTTATAATTAACGTGAGGAGGCAATTTCCTGTTCCTGAGCATTAAGACTACTTTTATCACTCCGGCAACACCTGCAGCAGCATCAAGATGACCAATATTTGCCTTAACACTACCCAGGGCACAATAATTTCTCCCGTCTGCAGAATTTTTAAAAACATGGCTCAGTGCATTAACCTCTATCTGGTCTCCGAGTTTAGTACCGGTTCCATGTGCTTCGATGTATGAGATAGTATTGGGAGATACTCCGGCCTCGGCGATTGCTTTACGTACTACATCAACCTGTCCGTT
>CAZKMH010000578.1:0-2821 GCA_964553395.1 uncultured Rikenellaceae bacterium
TAAGAATCCTTCAGACCGCTCTTCATCAGCTCAATTCCGTGACCATAGTAAAAATCAGCCGATTTCTTTTTCGCGGCGATCATTTCGGGGATGTAATCCACAAACGGAAAATCGACTGATCTGCTGCCTGATTCGAGTGGGAGAACTGTTCTTACCATAGCCTGCCTGTCGCTGAGCCTCTTATAGGTGAGGAAAATTTCATCATAGTTTTGGGGTCTTCCTTCCATTTTCAAAAAACGAATCCTTTCAATATCCTGGTCATTCGCAATTTTATATGATCTCTCGAGAGTGGCTATCTGTTTGGCATCATCGGGATCCTTACGCAGCTGTTTCACTGCCGCGGCGATTGCAGAATCATAATTGCCTCTTTCGAGTTGCTTTTTTGAAGAACCGCATCCTGAGAGGATGACCGATAATGCGAAAATAAGGAGTATATTCTTCTTCATATGCCATTGGTTTTGTTGTGGATAAATATAAAAAAAAAATTGTTAGACATCCAGCCCCCATTTTTGATTGTTATGAACAACAATATATGTTATGAACATCATATCACGAAACTTAACCAGAGAGAATATCTTACGCGAACGGGCTGACCCCGCTGGAGACCCGGGCTCCACTTTGGAGATCCCTGGATTCCTTTGATGGCTTCGTTATCGATAAGGGGGTCCACTCCCTTCACAACAGTAACACTACTTACCGATCCGTCGGGTTCGATTATGAATGTAAGGAATATCCTTCCCTGTATCTTTTTATCGAGGGCCTCCTGAGGGTAGTTGATTCTTTTTTGAACCCATTCTCGGAATCTGTTGATATCGCCTCCCCTGAAGGATGGCATTACCTCGACAAGGAAAAATGGTTCATCAACAGGCATCCCTTCTTCCCCGCCAAGTATCTCATCTCCAAAACCACTGACATTATTCTCGACCGGATTATCTCCGGCATGAGCCAGTATCTCATCAGTCGCATCCTGTGTTTCTTCAAGCGGGATTATCGTATCGACAACTTCCGGTGGTACATATTCCACAATTTTCTGTATCTCTTTTGATTCGGGAGGCGGCGGAGCGGGAGGCACATAGAACACATCCTTAGGAGGTTCAAGACTTTCCATCTCAATATTGAAATATCTGGATCCGCCTGCCAGTACACGGTCATCGGGTTTATTTGATATAAACGGGATAATTACCACGCAGCATACAATGAATATGGCAATTATGATACCGGTAATCAGTGCGGAGTTATATTTCTTCCTTATCTGATAAGCGCCATAATCCTTATTCCTGTGTTCGAATATAAGATCATTAAAATCGGGAATCTCTTTTAACCGATTCATTACTGATTTTCAATGTCGGGCAAAAATACAAAATAGCATAATACTGACAAAATGCAGTGGTAAGCTATTCCTTGTGTTTTATTGTATTGATATTTTTCTTTACATTTGCGAAACCCGTATGGGGGTTTAGCTCAGTTGGCTAGAGCATTTGACTGGCAGTCAAAAGGTCACCGGTTCGATTCCGGTAATCTCCACAAGGCAGCTTCAGGGTTGGGGGGTTGGTACTACAAATGGGGGGTTGAGAGGTTGAACAACTTTTGAGACAGCCACCTATCTTTAGTATTCTTTTATCAGGTCAATATTGGGATTAAATGAGGCCTGAACCTATATCGCTTACGGGTCTGTCACCAGCCCGGGCATATTTCCGGACTGCTTTTGTCTTCACGGTTGCTTTTCGTTGTCTCTGTCAAATCTGCGCTCAATAGCTTCGTTATTCTCCCTTGCCAGTAAATCCCTGGAATTTGCATAGTTCTCCCTGCGTTTAGCTGCAGCTTTTAAATCTTCCTCCTTTAAATCGGGAAGATGTTCCGGTATTGTTATTTTATCTTTCATTGTGCAAATATACGAGTAAATATTGACCTGAGCGCATTTATTTAGTTCTGATCCATATTAATGATTTCATCAAATCTTCATAATTGGATTCTCATATTTGCATTAGCCCTGACAACTAAAATATAAAAATGAATTGTATAATAATCAGTAACAGAGTGAACAGCAACCCACTTAAGAGGCTTGTGGAGAGTTGCTCGTCTCTGAATTTTACCGGAATGTATACTGACCTTCCGTCAGCTTTAAGCCTCTTAATAACAAAACGACATAATATTGATCTCGGCATTATTGATCTTGATATTGCCGACCTGGACAGATTTGACGAAATCAACAACCTCAACAATCCACCGTATTTTATAGCCTTCGCCTCAAACGGACAATATGCCATAAAGGCATTTGATTACAATTTTATTGATTACCTGCTTAAGCCTGTTTCATATTCAAAGTTTTTCAGAGCAATAAATAAGGTAATAAACTGCAATAAGAATAAAGAGATCAATGCTAATGGTAACCATGAAATTTTTATTAATAAGGATTTATCCCTGGCTAAGCTTAATATGAAGGACATAACCTATATTGAAGCTCTTGAGAATTATATTATTCTAAATACGGTTGATACAAAATATACTCTCCTTTTCACAATGAAAGGAATTGAGAATCAATTGCCTCCTGAGATTTTTAAAAGAATTCACAGATCATTTATTGTGAATAAGAGAGCCATAAAGATAATAAATGACGATAATTTGCAAATAAGCACAGGAGGAACGGTGAAAAATCTGCCAATCGGAAGATCATTCCGGGACTCTCTGCTTAGTGATATCTCCATAATGACAAGAGCCTGATTTAAATGTATGAAGAGTTTTCAAACTTCATCCTCATTTTGAACAACCAGCTCTTCTCCCCCATGCTTCTTCTGTTCTTTTACCAGTCTGGCAGCAATTG
>CAZKMH010000579.1:0-2789 GCA_964553395.1 uncultured Rikenellaceae bacterium
CGATAGTGCGCTGGTGACGCTGAACGGGGAGATCATAATGTTTTCCTGCTCACCTTCACCCGAAAGAATGGGCTTGAAAAGATCGAATGCAAACTTATTTGCGGAATCGATCACCTCTTTCTGGTAGATCTCAGCAGGGATGTTAACCGGATCGCCCGGATCAATAGGCTGAAGAATAATAAATAATAAAGTGGCATTAAGAACACGGTCAGGATGTCAAGACGTAAGAGTCCATAAATCTTATTCTCCCGGAGTAATGTAAATGTATGTTCAATAGTCTCAGGTGTTCGCGTCATAAGCTATTATAAATCTGTCATGGGTTCAGAGCAAAAGCAAAAACTGTGACGATCCCATTAATTATACCGTCCGTATAAACTGATTCCCCCGGATAATGTTTGAATGCCAGTTTATTTAAGTTCCTGGGGATTTGGAGTATGCTCAAGAATTTTATCAATGAACCGGTAAGCCTCCAGCCTGACCTCAGTTGGAAAATCATGACCTGATACAGGATACCGCACCTGAAGCTTATCGCCTGCTTTAAGAAAATCGTAAACTTTCTGAGCAGAATCAATTCCAATTTTAACTCCCTTAACATCGAAATTGGAGTCGTTTATGGGGGAATTTGAAAAGAAGGCACGTGGTGCAAGAGCAGCTATGATCTCATCAAAATCGAACGGGATCTTCTCAGGATCCAGGTTGAATTTGTCTCTTAACAGAGGCATGTACCTGTCCTGGGCCCATGGACCAAGCCTCCCTCCATACCGTTTCGAAGCTGCTTCGCCGATGTCATAGTAATCCATCAGTGTCCAGCCGCTGCTCGATACGATCACTTTGAACCGGGTATCGAAAGCACCGGCAAACATTGAACCATGTCCGCCAAGGGAGTGCCCCAGAACGCCTATGCGGCCGGGATCAACCTCTTCCCTCGATTGCAGCAGATCAACGCATCGCATTGTATTGAAAACACCTTTCATTGTTCCTGATTCATACGGATCATTGGCAAAATCGTAATCTTTCTGATCGCCCATGCTTGGATAGTCAGGCGCGATGACAACATATCCGCGTTCCGCGAGCTCACGTGCCTGTGCCCGGTTAGCCATAGTACTGGCGCCGTCAACGAGCTTTTTACCCGGTTCGCCTGTGCCATGAAGAACTACCATTGCAGCCACTTTTTTTGGTTTCCCTTTGGTTACCGGAATGTAAAGAAATGCTGTAACCCTTGCTTCATTTTCAGAAGCAACAAAATTCACTGTATAACGTGTGAAAGTATTTTCTTTAAGGGTTTCTGTGATTTGCATGTCAGGGGGAGATAATTTGGTCCTGTCAGGCAATTTTCCCATTGCCTGCTCCAATCCTTCAATTATCTGTGCTCTCTTTTTCTTCCAGTCTGCGCGTGTTTTTATTTGCCGGGCAACTCCTGATGCATCTTTGTATGATAAAAGATCAGATTTACGGGAATCATCCTGAAATGCCCAAAAGATGAAAGCTAATCCAAGCAGAAGAATGAAACTATATCTGCTCATTGAAAAAGGTGAAGCTCCTTTCATTTTCGTTTTTTTAAGTAATGCTATAATTTATCAGTCAGCCATTCATACATCTTTTCCCTCATCTCAGGTGAGAACCTGTTATAGTCGTCAGGCGAAAAAAGCTGAATATTTTCAGGCCGGTTATACAATCCATAAATATTTTTTACCTGCTCAACGCAATTCTGTACATCCTTCAGGTGTGCATCCTTATCCATTGCGGGGGCAATCACCAGAACCGGCCTTGGTGCAATACACGCAAGAATTTCATTGTAATCATAAGGGATCCGGTTCTCATTTCCCACAAAGAAACCGAGCCTTGGTAAAATTCCATGCAGATGCGAGTATGCTTTTATTCCCTCGGTGCCCCTGTCAGGAGTGTTCGTGCGCATGGGTGTAAAGCCTGCAACCGAAACAACACCTGCTATCCTTTCATCCGTTGCAGCAGCATATAAACCAACATTTGCTCCGATCGAATAACCGGCTACAAATATTTTTGTACTGTCGAAGAAATCAAGATTGGATAAGGCATCAACTGCTCCACTGACATCTGCCACCATCTTTCCCATTTTTGACCAGTGCGGATAACGGTTATAGAAGCGTGTTCCTTCCTCTATCCTGTTTCCAAAACCAATCATATCATAAATAAAGACAGCATAGCCTCTTGCAACTATCGACCTGATTGTCGATTCAACCTGGTGATATGAATTAATCCCTTTGGCATAGTCATATTCATGAAGATAAATTACCACCGGTATATTATCGCCTTTCAATTCACCCTTATCATCGGCCGGATAATACAGATAACCGAAAAGCTGGTCCCCGAATCCGCTGTAAGGTGCAATAGCCATTACACCAGTATTAGATACCTGCAGGGGCCTTTCAAGGTATGTACCAAAGCTGTTTTCTCCCATTCCTCCCTTGCTGAACTTTCCAGGCCCCGGATTATAGACTCCCGCAGGTTCATCCCCTAGTCCCCATCGTACCTGCTTCAGTATTTCAGTTTTTTTGGCCTGCCATCCTTCAACTGTGCTAATCTTGTTGTTCTTATCATCTGTTAACAGTTCATCATCAGTTTTGATTTTATAATCATCAGGATTGACCTTCTCTTTACTGATTTCCTGCCAGGTCTCAAATGAATAATTATAGAACAGCCTGTTCTCAGGTTTATGATTGTTACGTTTTAATACATAGTCGAAAAAATAAATATAATCTTCCATATCTTTTGCCGAGACACTGTGCAATCCATATCGGGACCGGATAGCA
>CAZKMH010000580.1:0-2780 GCA_964553395.1 uncultured Rikenellaceae bacterium
ACCTCCTGTGTCAGATCGTCTGCATCATCTTTATTATGTAAAAATCCCATGCAAGTTCTGAATACCATCTGCTGATATTGTTCCACAAGCATCCTGAACTTCTCCTTGTCACCCTTAAGGATCAATTTTATTATTTCGCTATCCGTCATGTCAACATATCGACCAGAGAGTACCACAAAAATATTAATTTTTGAAAGTGTTTTTTCCGGTTCCGGACAGGATCCAACTAGTGTCTTGTCAACTTATTTCTGACAGAAAAAATAAGTTGGCAGTCAGCAACAGGCAGTTGGCAAAGCGCAATAATTGCCAACTGTTGTTTGCCAACTGCTAATGACAACCTAAGACTTGCGACAATGTAGATTTGACTTGACACTAATTGTACTAAAGTTTCTTTTTTGAATAGATTCAGAAAAGAGTGAAACGCGGCCTCCTTTTTTTTGGAGCGCAGGTCATAATTCTCGATAATGAACCTGATCCTTCCGCCATGGTTTACTTCCTGGCGGTTTGATCAGGGTTATATTTTAGCATTAATAATTTTGCTATTCCTTTGTTCTTGTGCTTAGCCCAAAAGGCAGGTAAAGAGGACAAAAACCCAGTAGACTTGTCACAGCAAAGATTCCTCCAAGGATCAAAAGGATAACTGCCAGAGTACCCGAAATTACATGTGTAAAATACAGAATTAAAATTATGACTGCAACCAGTACCCTAAACACTCTGTCGACTGTTCCCATGTTTTTTTTCATTTTCAAGAATATTAAGTTTATATGATTAATATCAGTCCGGTTCTTTTACAATTGCCAATGCTGCTATAGTTCCATCAGCTACTGCAGTAGTTATCTGCCGGTATTTTTTTGCTGACCACATCCCCTGGAGCATATACACCCTGGATCCTTACTATACCTTTAGTTATTAAGCAGAACATCTTTTATTGCCTTCTCAAAAGTTTGTTTCGGCAGTGCTCCCATTGCTGCCTGCGGTTGTCCTTCCCTTGGTATAAAAAGTAATGTCGGGATACTCTGAATACCAAAAAAAGAAGCCAGTTCCTGTTCTTCCTCAGTATTTACCTTATATATCATTATTTGTCCGGCATATTCACGGGCCAGATCTTCCAGTACGGGAGCCACCATTTTGCATGGCTGGCACCAGTCAGCATAAAAATCAACGATTGCAGGCAGGGTTCCTTCATATTTCCATTCCTTTCCTGTTTCGTAGTTGAATACTTTTTCTTTAAAATCCTTTGCAGTAAGGTGTACTGTTTGTTTGATTGCTGTTTCCATATTATCTTAACTTATTAATTAACAATTTTATATAAAATGACGCCGCAAAGATACATATAGTTTTTGTAAATCGCAATAGTATCACCTAAATCTTTTTAATATCACTATTTTTTTTTTACTTTTAAAGCCTGAATGCATTAATCACGGGAGCAATTTTTAAAAAGGAATTATCAGAAAAACAGCTAAATGAACTCTTCCAGAGTGATGCCATTAAAATCCCTCAGATACTCCCAATCCAAACAATGCAAAATCATACTTTACGGGATCATACTTGTCGAAGGTTCTGAGAATCTTATCTAATTCTGACACAGCCTTGGCGTCATTCTGTTTACGGGTAAGCATACCCAGTTTTCTTGCCACGTTACCTGAATGGACGTCAAGAGGGCACGAAAGAATCGAAGGGGATATCGATTTCCACAAGCCGAAATCGACACCTCTGTCATCCTTCCTTATCATCCACCTCAAACACATATTTAATTTCTTTGCCGCTGATCCATTGTATGGATCTGAAATATGTTTCATCGTCCTTCTATCATGTGGCAATTCAAAAAACATAGTTCTGAATTTATGGATAGCTGGTTGCAAGGAATCTTTGGTCTGGAACTGGTTAAATATACCTTCCAAACCACCATGTGTCTTATAAATATGTTTCAATGCTTTGATAAAGTATATAAAATCTGACGAGTTAAATGTTCTGTGGATGACACACTTTATTCTATTAAGATCATGTTCACTGTGATTTAAGATGAATTCATACGGTGAATCGTCCATTAAATTCATCATTCGTCTGGCATTTCTAAGGATCATGGTTCGATTACCCCAGGAAATAGTAGCTGAGAGGAAGCCTGAAATCTCAATGTCTTCTTTCCTTGTGTACTGGTGTGGTATGCTTATGGGATCACTTTCAATAAAATCGATGTGGTTATACTTATCTGCCTTCTCGTCCAGAAATTCTTTCAGCTCTTCCTTTTTTAACTTCATATCCGTAATTTGTCCCTTACAAAATTAAGTAAATATGGTTAAAGATTATGCTGCCTTAATTATCCATAGAAACATAGTTCCACCGCTGGATGGTCAGGAGAGATGAGAATACCACTGACGATAACGCAAATAAAATATATTTAGAACCGATAAACTCTCAATAAACACGAATAAAATTCTGTATCATAGTTTTGACCCCATACCCGAATGATCATGGGTCTGGGCAGATGCAGTAAAACTTAGTCCACCGATAAACAGAACAAAAAGAAAAATTTTAAATGGTTTTATTTTCATAAAAATTAAAAGGTTACATAAAGATTTAAATAGGAAACAAAATGAAAAAAACTATCAATGGAGAAAATCTCTCATCAAATCAGAACTTTTCAATTATTTCCTAAAAGTGTATAGCTGATTCTTGCATGATTAGATCAGTTTTTTATCCTGCCGTTTTCTATCGTAAAAACATTATCTGCATATTGTTCAATGATATTTCCATGGGTCGCTAAAACAAGTGTAACCTGT
>CAZKMH010000581.1:0-2778 GCA_964553395.1 uncultured Rikenellaceae bacterium
GTCTTATAGCGTTTGCCCCGGTTTATACCAGGCCGATCAACATCGATTCAGTGCTTCAGACCAGGCAGGTCAGGTTGTCAGGTATCAATGATCTGCCGTTTGCCCGCCAGGAAGCTGAATATGTTTCAGAACTTACGGAAGGAACTCTGTGTATAAATGACGGCGCTACGGAAATGAGGTTTAAGGCGGAAGCACATAATTATGATATTATACACCTTGCCATGCATACTGTCCTTAACGATCAGTTTCCCATGCATTCCAAAATGCTGTTCTACCAGGCCGCGGACTCTGTTGAGGACGGGAACCTGAATACTTATGAGGTATATAATATACCGCTTAAGGCCAAGATGGTGATACTCAGTTCGTGCAATACAGGTTCGGGAAAGTTGAATTCGGGGGAGGGTATATTAAGCCTGGCAAGGGGATTTATCTATTCCGGAAGTCAGTCGGTTGTTATGTCAATGTGGGAGATTGAGGACAGGTCCGGTACGGAAATTGTAAAGGATTTTTACAAATATCTCAAAAAGGGAGAAACAAAAAGTGACGCACTCAGAAAAGCAAGGCAGAACTTTCTTAAGAAAGCCGATATGCTGCGGTCACATCCTTATTTCTGGTCTGCACTGGTTATTTATGGGAACAATGAATCCCTTTATCATTCAAGAAAGATCTATATTCTGGCAGGTGCTGCAGCAATATTGCTCGGATTCGTTTTATTCCTCTATTATTATAAATTCAGATAGTCCTTATATTCAGGATCCTCCTTGATAAGTTCCAGGAGGGTTTCTTTGCTGAGATACTTCTTTCTCCTTGCCAGGGCTTCATTCTTGAGATTCATTTTCAGCGCTATTTCCTCAAATGAATATCCTTCTGAAAACAGCGTAAGAATAGTCTGGCAATCAGGCTTAAGTTTCCGGAATGCCCTGCTCACGATCCTTTCAAGAATTTCACTCCCGGCTTCATCACTGCCGCCGTCATCAGGCAGGTCAGGATCAATTTCTATATTTCTCAGCTTTTTCCGCAGAGTGGCGCTCCAAATGTTCCTGGCGATGCTAAAAAAGTAACCCTTAAGATCAGTGGTCAGCTTAAGTCCATTCCCCGATATCTGATTGTAGAGGGTTATTATTGATTCCTGAAATACATCAGAGATATCTGCTTCGGAGCCACTATTCCTGAGTATATGGTGCCTGACCGTTTCACGATAATTATCGTAAAGCCAGTTAAGTATTTCGTCGTCCTGCTGGCGAATGCCTTCAATTATTCTACTATCTGAAATTTTGTGGAACAATCGCTGATTATTTCTGCATAATTGGTTGACAAATATAGTATTTCCCCGGTTAAAAGCGCTGATCTGACAGTTCGGAGCCCGAATTAATGAATTTTTTTACTAATAATAAATATCTTTACTTTCGTATTTAAACGACAAGATCGTAAAAAATGTTATTTCCGTTTGTAAAACAATATGATGCCATGGATTGCGGACCTGCCTGCCTGAAAATGGTAGCGGCGTTCCACAAAAAGAACTTTTCGCTCGATGCGTTGAGAAAAAGATGCTTCATTACAAAAAGCGGTGTTTCGTTCCTGGGGCTCTCCGAGGCAGCTGATTCTTTGGGATTCAGGACCCTTGGGGTGAGGATCCCGTTTGAAATGCTTGCGGATAAAATGATCCTCCCGTGTATTGTGCACTGGGGCCAGAACCATTTTGTTGTCGTTCACAAGATCAGCAGGGAAAAAGTTTGGGTAGCCGATCCGGCGACCGGGCTCGTCAGATATTCCCGTGAAGAATTTGAAAAAAAATGGATCAGTTCGGCAACCGAAGGAAAGCAAATGGGGCTCGCACTGATAATAGAACCCACACCGGCTCTTTACAATATTGAAGATGAAAATCAAAAATCAAAAGGTTTCAGATTCCTTCTGAAGTATTTCAAACTGTATCAAAAGTATCTCGGACAGCTTATTCTTGGCCTCGTTATCGGGAGTCTGATCCAGCTTATCGTACCTTTCCTTACCCAGTCAATAATCGACATTGGCCTGAACAATAATGACATAGGTTTTATTTACCTTATTCTTTTTGCCCAGCTCGCCCTCGTTATTGGAAGAATGTCTGTCGAATTCCTGCGCGGTTGGTTGCTTCTGCATATCGGATCACGTGTAAACGTGGCAATAATTTCCGGATTCCTTCAGAAGCTTATGGCCCTTCCGATTGCATTTTTTGATACCAGGCTGACAGGCGACATACTGCAGCGCATCGATGACAACGCCAGAATTGAGGAATTTCTTACATCGACAAGTCTCAGCATATTGTTTTCATTCTTTAACCTGATAGTATTCGGCATTGTACTGGCAATATACAGTCTTAATATTTTTCTGATCTTCATTGCAGGCACACTTCTGTATCTGCTCTGGGTGTCGCTCTTCATGAACTCAAGGGCGAAGCTCGATACCCAGAGGTTTAAAGAGATGTCAGCCTCCAATTCAAAGCTTATAAGCATAATAAACGGTATGCAGGAGATCAAGCTTACGCAGAGCGAATTAAGCAAGCGTTGGGACTGGGAAACGCACCAGGCTTCACTTTTCGGGCTGAAAGTCAGAGGACTCGGGCTAATCCAGTACCAGTCGGCCGGAGCCACCCTGATAAGCGAAATAATGAACATACTTATCACAATTGTTGCTGCCACCGCAGTTCTTAAGGGAAACATGACCCTGGGTATGATGCTTGCAGTCCAGTTCATAATCGGCCAGCTTAATGTCCCTGTCAGTCAGATCATAGGATTCTTCAGA
>CAZKMH010000582.1:0-2776 GCA_964553395.1 uncultured Rikenellaceae bacterium
GGGAGTTCATTTGATAAATATGGAACCCCATTGACTGACGATGTTTTGAAAGAGTGCTATGATTCAGATGCAGTTTTACTTGGAGCAGTAGGCGGACCTAAATGGGAAGCCCTTCAGCATCAGCTTAAACCCGAAGCAGCTTTATTAAAGCTTCGAAAAGCTCTTGGACTTTTTACTAATATTAGACCTGCAAAAGTTTATTCATCTCTTTTATCAGCTTCAACTTTAAAACCATCTGTACTTGAAGGAACAGATTTTATAATTCTACGTGAACTAACAGGTGGTGTTTATTTCGGTCAACCACGCGGATATGATGAAAACCGTGGATGGAATACCATGGAGTACACAAGAGAAGAAGTTGTACGGATTGCAAAGTTCGCTTTTGAGCTGGCAAGAACAAGAAGCGGTAAGGTTACTTCAGTAGATAAAGCAAATGTACTAGAGTGTTCGCAGTTTTGGAGAAAGGTTGTGCATGAAGTTCATAACAGCTATTCCGACATTGAACTTAGTGATATGTATGTTGATAATGCCGCAATGCAGATTGTTAGAAACCCGAGGCAGTTTGATATAATTCTTACACAAAATTTATTTGGCGACATACTAAGCGATATAGCCGCTATGATAACCGGAAGTTTGGGAATGCTTCCTTCTGCAAGTCTTGGAAATAAATACGCTCTTTATGAACCCGTTCATGGAAGCGCTCCGGATATTGCCGGACAGAATAAAGCAAATCCGTTGGCAGCAATCGCTTCAGTTGGAATGATGTTCTCTCATTCTTTACAAATGGATAAAGCCGCGGAATTAATTGAAGAATCAATCGAGAGGACATTATCGGCTGGTTACAGGACAGCAGATATCTATACTACCGATTCTATTTTAGTTTCAACAACTCAAATGAGAGATGCGGTAATTGAAAACTTTAATAAAATTTATGACGAACAAGCTTTAGGAGTGTTTACACTTTAGACAGTTTCATTCCGAACCTTTCTTGCCTGCCTTGTCGGTAGACAGGTCGACAGGCAGGCTTGTTTCGGAATTTGTGTTGTATTCGGTAATGAAAACTTAGATGCTGAAACGAGTTCAGCATGACAAAACAAAGGAAACTTAAAAATGGATAACAACAGAATATTTATCTTCGATACAACTTTAAGAGATGGTGAGCAATCACCCGGTGCTTCTTTAAACATTTATGAGAAGCTGGAAATTGCACATCAGCTTGCAAAATTAAATGTAGATGTAATTGAAGCAGGCTTTCCGGTTTCTTCTCCTGCCCAATTCGATGCTGTCAAAAGAATATCAGATGAAGTTGATGTTGTAATTGCCGGGCTAGCAAGAGCAAAAGAGATTGATGTAAAAGCTGCTTATGATGCGTTAAAGAGTGCAAAGAGATTCCGTATCCATACTTTTTCCAGCACATCAGATATACACATCATGGGCAAATTTGCAGATGAAAGATATGGTAGATCACTCAGCGAAAAACAGGAAACAATTATAAAAATGTCTCGAGATGCAGTTGCCTATGCAAAAACTTTTACAGATGATGTAGAATTCTCCGCAGAAGATGCGGGCAGGACTGATCTAAATTATCTCTCAGAAGTAATTGAAGCCGCAATTGAAGCGGGTGCGACAACAGTGAATATTCCCGATACAACCGGATATACTTTCCCTTCCGAATTCGGTATTAAGATTGCTGAGCTGAAGAAACGTGTAAAGAATATTGATAAAGCAATAATAAGCGTTCACTGCCATAACGACCTTGGATTAGCAGTAGCAAATTCATTAAGCGGGATTGAGAATGGTGCACGACAAGTTGAATGTACAATCAACGGGGTTGGAGAGAGAGCGGGCAACGCTTCCCTTGAAGAAATTGTAATGGCTCTGAAAGTTCGTAAAGATTTAATCAATTATTACACAAATATCAAAACTGAAGAAATCTACAACGCCAGCAAAATGGTTTCATCGTTTACCGGAATAGTTGTTCAGCCGAATAAAGCAATAGTCGGAGAGAATGCTTTTGCGCATGAATCCGGAATACACCAGGATGGAATGTTGAAGAACAGGCAGACTTATGAAATTATGACTCCCGAAAGTGTTGGTGTTCCTAAAACAAAAATTATATTGGGAAGACATTCAGGAAGGCACGGCTTAAGTTCGCGTTTGATAGAGCTTGGATACAAGGTCAATGAAGAAGAATTGCAGAAAGTTTACCAGAGTTTTCTTGATCTGGCAGATAAGAAAAAGGAAATTTTCGATGAAGATTTAAGGATGCTGATGGGAGACCAGGTTCATGTCAAAGCGGATGAGCTTTATGAACTTGAGTACATCCAGGTAAATATGGGAACTAATACAATTCCTACAGCGACGATCAGAATTAAATCGAAAGATAAGTTCTTGCAGGAATCTGCAACAGGTGATGGTTCTGTTGATGCATGCTTTAACGCAATTGAAAGAGCACTGAATATTAAACCTGAGCTTGAGTCGTATCATGTTCGCTCCGTTACTTCCGGAAGACAGGCAATGGGTGAAGTAATTGTAAGGATTAGAAAAAACGGAAACACGTTTACAGGCAGAGGTATTTCAACAGATGTTATTGAAGCAAGCACGAAGGCGTATATTCAAGCATTGAATAATCAGCACAATTTTCTAAAGAGACAGGAAGAAGAGGCAAGGGAAACGATTTCATTATCAGAAATATCACAAGCGGTGTAAAGGAATATTAAAATGGCGATGACAATAACAGAAAAGATACTAGCAAAATCTGCGGGAAGAAAAAGAG
>CAZKMH010000583.1:0-2774 GCA_964553395.1 uncultured Rikenellaceae bacterium
CCTGAACAAGTAGTGATCAATCCGGATTTGATAATCCAGGTTGGTGCATTCCGCCAGGAATCCAATTCTCTGGTATTGAAAGGTCGGCTTTCAGCTGTTCTTGACAAAACTGTTATTATAGTTGCTGAAGATGGATTTTTTAAGGTGCAGATAACAGGATTTTCAGGTCAGGAAGAGATGGAAAAACTATATCCCGCGCTTTCCTTTCTCGGAATTAAGAACTTCTGGGTATTGCCGGTAAAGAAACAGGAAGAAATTAAGCCGCAGGCTGTTATGCAACCTGATACTGCCAAAAAACCGGAAATTGAGAATGCATCTTTACCTGATGTGGCGGAAGAAATATCCATTGCACCTCAACCGGCTATTGCCCTGCAGGTGGAGGTATTCCATAACGAATCGAAAGCGTTGAAGGCACAGAAAAGGATCACAACAAAACTCAATCTCCCTGTTGAGATTGTTCAGGAATGGGAATACTACAAAGTATTTATTACCGGATTCTATACAACAGAAGAGGCCAAAAAATACTACTCTGCTCTTGCAAAACTGGGATACCCTCAAATCTCTCTTATAGAGAACTTCAGGAAGAAGTGATAGCTAAGTTTCCTTTTGAACCATATTAATACACAGTCCGGGACTTTTGGTTATACCGATTGGATTATGAAATAATATTTTGTAGTGAGGCTTAACCTTTCTCTACACGTTTCAATTGAAAAAAGCCTGTTTTTCCTGTATTACCCCTAAAATGTTACAAAAGTATCAGAAAATGATACAAAAGTGGTAGATTTTAATATCAGGGTAGCCGAACTTTGCCTTTGGAAATACCTGGGAAATCAACATTAAAATAGAATAAAAGAGGCTATTAGTTTGGAAATCAAAAAACAGGAAGCTTTATGGAAACAAAAAATTATCATTTTGACTCAGGCAGACGGAAATTTCTAACCAGACATTTACCTGCCGGGGCTCTGGTGTGCCTTGGATGTAAAAATTTATTGGCAGCTACAGGATTGCACAGTGGATCACAGGAAGTAGTCCAAAAACCAAAATATCAGATGAACTCTGGGATGACAACTGAAGATGTGTTTAAATTCACATATGGTTACAGCCTGCCTGTGTTTCAGTATATGGAAAAGAAAATAGGCAAGGAGAAACTGATTGAGTTACTTAAAGGAGCATCGGTTGAAAACTCTGAAGCATTAATGAGGTCTTTCACGAAGGGGGTTCCTGGTAATATGAAAGCTCTTTCAGATATGGTGAAGACCTGGATGTCATCAGCTCCCTACGACAAAGCTTTTTCTTATACAATAACTGAAGAGTCGGATACTATACTTGAAATGAAGTACACGGAGTGTCCTGCGGCAAAGTTCTACCGGGAGATGAATTCTTCAGATATCGGATATGCTATTGAATGTTCCAGCTCAGATCAAATGGCTAAAGCATTTAATCCAAAGATGGAAGCAAAAAACATTAAAAATATGATGAAAGGTGATGATGTTTGCATAGAACGGTTTATTCTGAAAACGTAAGTTATGGTTTAGAGAACCATTTAACATTTTAAATACATTAACCGATTCGAAGCATTATATCAGTAATAAGATGAAGGCAATCCATTATTTACCCACAAGCTTTCTGCTACTTTTATGTGTTTTGAATCTCTACCTTGGAATTATTACCAGGCCCGATCCCAGTTTTGTTACATATATAGTTTTTGGTTTAGTTTATTTTACTCTTGGGGTGTTATTGTTTAGCAAAATGAGGTGTGCCGAATTTCTTGGATTCATTATACCTCTGGCAATAGTGTTTATTTACCCATTAATCGTGGATTTTAAAAATCTGCATCCATGGTCGTCCGGTATGTTAGGAGCTATTAATGCATTAGTTGTATTATGTTGTCTATATCTGTTATTGGTAAAAATTAAGAATTAATTCATAGTTATAAAATTATAGATAGTAGCCCATAAAATCAGTAAGGGATTTTACTTTGTTAATGTTGTTAATAGGTTTAGTATAACAAATTGATTTGTTTAAATAAACATGACTTTGCTCTTAACATTAAGCGTTTGTGATTGTTTATAGTTTATATAGTTCTAATTATTAACAATCACAATCCTTTAAAATGAAAACAATTAGATTGCTACATGGTGTTTTACCGGCAGTTGTTTTGTTTTTAGCCCTTTCATGTCAGAAAGAAGCCGGTGATGAGCTACAATTGCAAGAAGGAAATGCTAAAAGTTCTGTTAAGGCAGAAGTTCCACCATTTAACCTTGAAGTCATCCTTCGTGGTGAAGGGCAACAGTTTGGTCATGTTAAATTCCGTCAGGATGCTGACCCTGAGAAAATCGTTTCACTGGAGATCTGGGTCCGTGATCTTGAGCCAAACCACGCTTACCTGCTGCAACGGGCAGTGGATGCCATTAATGTCGTTGATGGTAACTGTACAAGTACTGGTTGGCTTACATTAGGGAAAGGATTGGTTGACCAGTCAATTCTCACGGATGATAAAGGTACGGGTAATGAATACTTATTCAGAGATATCTCAGCGATTCCTTCCGGATCACATTTTGATATTCACTTTAGGGTGATTGATGCGACAACTTCGGCTGTAGTACTGAATAGTGATTGTTATGATTATGTTGTAAGGTGATAAGAAAAGTTCATAATATTTAGGTGGAATAATGCAAAGTAAATAAGCGTATTTGGACTTTTATATTTCAGCAAAATAAGAATAATCATAAACAAATTTAAATGGGATTACAACCAGGATGCAGGCTATTGCA
>CAZKMH010000584.1:0-2756 GCA_964553395.1 uncultured Rikenellaceae bacterium
GAATACTGCCGGCAGGATCTTACCGGTCAGGATCCATAATCTGGATTCCGATGACCTGAATATGTTGCAGAGTGAGCTTGGCGGCCAGGTTCGTGCTATTGATTTTATCTACAGGGAACCAGGTGTTAACCGGCCTCTGAGACCGGAAGACAATGAAGAGATGAATTTGAACAGGACCAGGTACAGGAATCAGCTAAACAAAGTGGCTAATTCAATCAAGGAAATTTTGATCAGCATTCAGAGTCCGGGTAAATTAATTCTGCACTCGTCAAAGGAAGATCTTTCTGTAGTCAGTTCAGATCCTAAATCAATAGCTGTGCTTCCTTTTGTAAATATGAGCAATGATCCTGAACAGGAATATTTCAGTGATGGAATTTCCGAAGAGATCATTAATACCCTGGTTCAGATCCCAGGCTTAAAGGTAGCCGGCAGAACTTCAGCCTTCAGTTTCAAAAACAGGAATGAAGACCTCCGGGCTGTTGGAGAAAAGCTTAATGTTAATACGATTCTTGAAGGGAGTGTCCGGAAATCAGGTAACCGGATCAGGATCACTGCTCAGTTGATAGAAGCCTCAACGGGATATCATTTATGGTCCCAGAAGTTTGACAGGGAGCTTAATGATGTCTTCGTTATCCAGGATGAAATTGCAAAAGCAATTGTAGAGCAGCTGCAGGTAACCCTGGAAGGAAAACCTGCTGTCCCAAAGGAACGCCTTCAGACCCAGAATGTTGAGGCTTACCAGCAGTATCTTAAAGGCATGGCTTTTTTCTACAAGAGGGGAGTGGATATGTTCGAGGGAATCCGGTGTTTTGAGGAGGCTTTGAAGATTGATCCGGATTACCCGCTGGCTCTCGCCGGTATGGCGGACAGTTATACCATGTTGTGTCTGTACAGCTATTTACGTCCTGAAGATGCCTGGCCTAAAGCTACTGCCACTGCAAATCGGGCCATTCAACTGGGGCCGGACCTTGCAGAGGTTCACAGTGCAACCGGTATAATCGCCTTGCTTTTTGAACGCAATTGGGAGAAAGCTGAAAAAGAATTTCTCACTGCACTAAGACTTAATCCGCGATATTTGCAGGCACGATGCTGGTATGCCCTTTTTTATCTGGTAATTGTACGGCATGACCATGAAGAGGCACTCAGGCAAGCACGCCTCGCTGTTGAAAATGATCCCCTGTCATCGTATGCTCATGGTATAGTAAGTTTGGTAGCGTTAGCGGCTGACCTGGGTGAAGAATCAATTGCTGCAGCAGAGAGAAGTGTCGGGTTCGATCAGGAAGCTTTTGCTTCCTGGTATGCCCTTGGGACAAGTTATCATTATTCCGGTATTCTTGAACCTGCCATTCAGGCATACCAGAAGGCGATTGACGTTTCGGGGAGACACAATTGGGCCCTTACGAATCTTCTTACTGTTTTATTAGAACCTTCTGAATTTCAGCAAGTACCGGCAGCAAATTCCATTTACCGGGAATTGCTTACAAAAGAGAAAACAGGCTTTGTTAATCCATTTCTTCTGGCTACTGCCTCAGCAGCTCTTGGTAAAAATGAAGATGCCATACGGTATATAAAACAGGCTATAGACCGTCACGATCCGGTGTTTGCCATAGACTTTGCACACCGACCTGAAAGTAAAGCCATCCGGGCAATTCCACAGGTTATTGAAATGTTAAAGTCTATTGGATTATATTGATAATAACAATCTAAAGAAAACTCAGTTACTCACCCGTTTTTAACATTCCGATGTATTAAATAAATAAGAAGAATTAATCATTAACATCTTAGTGATCATGGTTAACGAGGACTTAGTTACAGAATTCAGGAAAAGTCTGCGGGGAAATTTGCTGGAACCGCATGACCAGGGGTATGAAGATGCCCGGAAAGTATACAACGGGATGATCAATAAACATCCCAGTATGATTGCACAATGCTCAGATGTGGCAGATGTAATAAGGTCAGTAAATTTTGCGAGAGAGAATCACATGCCTCTTTCGGTCCGTGGCGGAGGACATAGCGGAGCTGGTCTGGGTGTTGGTGATGACTGCCTTGTGGTTGATCTTTCGCGGATAAAGTATACCCGCGTCGATCCTGTTGCAAAAACAGTTGTGGCAGGAGGAGGGTGCACGTTGGGTGACATTTATCACGCGATCCATGTATTTGGATTGGCCACTCCCATGGGAATTAATGCTACCACGGGCATTGGGGGCCTTGCAACCGGTGGGGGATTGGGTCATCTGACAAGGAAATACGGACTGATCATAGATAATTTGCTTTCAGTTGATATGGTGCTGGCTGATGGGACCTTTGTGAAGGCAAATGAAGAACAAAACCAGGACTTATTCTGGGCTGTTCGGGGAGGAGGAGGAAATTTTGGGATAGTTACTGCCTTTACATTTAAACTACACCCTGTTTCTACGGTATATGCAGGTCCCATGCTATATGAGATGAGTGAAGCAGAAGAAGTGTTGAAATGGTACAGAACGTTTATAAATTCGGCTCCTGAGAGTATTAATGGATTTTTTGCTTTCCTTACAGTACCGGATGGCCCACCGTTCCCTGAACATCTGCGGCTGAAGAAAATGTGCGGAATTGTGTGGGCATGTACCGAACCACCGGAAAAAGCTGAAGAATTATTCAAACCCATCCGCGCCTTTAGAAAACCGGCACTGGACTTTGTTGGTCCATTACCTCATCCGGTATTGCAGAGCATGTTCGACGCTTTATATCCCCCCGGGTTACAAATGTTCTGGCGGTCT
>CAZKMH010000585.1:0-2750 GCA_964553395.1 uncultured Rikenellaceae bacterium
AAGAAGAGAATTTATTAAAAAAAGCGCATTGGGAACAGCCGGTATTGCCATAGGTGGTGCCGGGTTCAATACCAAATCGTATGCTTCAATTATTGGTGCCAATGAGCGTATCAATATTTCAGTCATTGGTGTAGGCGGACGCGGTTCTGCACATCTGAACGCCTATAGTCAGATTAAAGAGAGCCACAATGTACGGATAGCTAACATCTGCGATGTTGATGAAAAGTTCTGGGCACAAGCTGTAAAAACAGTACAGGAAAAATCAGGTTTCGCGCCTGCCACAGAATGGGATATGCGAAAGGTTTTTGCCAACAAGGATATCCATGCTGTGTCATTTGCAACACCTAATTACTGGCATGCTCTTGGCACTATATGGGCCTGTCAGGCAGGTAAGCATGTTTACGTCGAAAAACCGGTCAGTCATACCGTTGTTGAAGGAAGGAAAATGATTGAGGCCGGCATCAAATACAAGGTCCATATCCAGCATGGATCAGGTGTCGCTGCAGGTGAAGCAATGGATTTCATGCGTAACGGAGGAATAGGTGATATTTATATGGCGCGCGGCCTTTGCTTAAAACCACGTGAATCATTTGGAACTGCCAAAGACAGTAATCCACCTGTTACGCTTCATTACGACATGTGGTTAGGGCCTGCTCCATGGCGCCAGTATAACGAAAAAATGGGTCATTATAACTGGCACTGGTTCTGGGAAACAGGTAACGGAGATACCGGCAATCAGGGACCGCACCAGCTGCATGCAGCCAGAGTCGGACTCGGGAAAGAAGAGCACCCTGTCTGGATTTGTTCCTTTGGCGGTATATATGGCATTGATCCTGATGAATGTGCACAGGAAACTCCAAACACACAGACCTCAATGTTCAAATATGCCGATGGAAAAATGCTTGTGTTTGATACCAGGGGCAGGTATACGAATGCAGAAGGCAGCAATAATACAACCATCGGAAATTTGTTCTACGGATCTGATGGGTACGTTGAATATAGTGGCGGATGGAAAGCATTCCGTAAATGGGAAAAACAACCCTTTGCAGGCGCCGCATTAAAGGAAAAAACTGAGCAACAGGATCCCAGGGATCTCAGAGGCGGCATAGGCGGAGCCTTTGGCAATTTTATTGATGTAATACGATCGGGCAGAGATCAGGATCTGGTCAATCATATCGTTGGAGGTCATTATTCAGCTTCACTGGCTCACCTGGCAAATATTTCCTATCGCCTGGGCGGAAGGGAGCTGCATTTTGACGGTGCCAAAGAAAGATTCATAAATGATCCCGAAGCAGATGCTTTGCTGACAAGAAAGTCAGGATACCGGAAACCTTATGTTCTGCCTGATAAAGTCTAGGTTTTATTAATTCCGGCCCGAATTAGTACATATAAAACTAATAATCAATAAATCAGGTGACTCAATAAACGAATTTTAAATATTACGAATTATAGATCCGTCAGTCTGAGATCAGATGCTGCATGTTTATTTTCATGAGTGATCGGTTTATGCAGCATTTTCTATAAATTGTAGATTGTGAAAAAAATATAATAATGAAAAAAAAAGAACAGTTCTTTACCCGACGCAGGTTGCTTAAAAGCGCTGCTCTCATAGGGTTTGGTGGGGCGCTGATTCCTTTGCCAGGTTTATATGTTAACAAGCGGGAGAAAAAAGGCGGATTGATTGAATCCGAGAATAAAAAGCCAGGTACTACAGATTGGCAGCTGACTTTCGTAAACTCTATAAATTACCGGTCAGTGATGATTGAAGGTTACTGTTCTCAAACGAGTGTCAAAGCCGGTGATTCTATTGATATCTTCCTCAGCGCTGATCCCCCCACCGATGTATCAATCGATATATACCGGATGGGATACTATGGGGGGAAAGGAGGGCGTCACATAACCCGCCTGGGGCCTTTTGCCGTTGAAGCTCAGCCAACACCACCGGTCGGCGAGAATCGGATAAGAGAATGTCGGTGGAATCGAACCGCCGAATTGAAAATCCCTTATGATTGGGTCAGCGGAGTCTATCTGGGAAAACTTTCATGCAGTGGTCATCGGTACCAAAGCTATATCGTGTTTGTTGTCCGCGACAATCGCAAGGCGGATATCCTTTTTCAGACAAGTGATATTACCTGGCAGGCGTATAATAAATGGCCGGACAACTATTCTCTATACACTACTGATCCGCCAGTGAGGCCGTGGAATTCAACCACACGGGTAAGTTATGACCGGCCCTATGGCTGGTATCCTCAGGTAGTGGATCAGCCATTATCCCAGGGATCAGGGTCATTCCTCCTGTGGGAATTTCCTCTTTGCTACTGGCTGGAACAGAACAATTACGATGTGACATATTGCTCAAACATCGATACACATGCTGACGCACAAAGGATCGGCCTCACAAAATGTTTTATTTCGGTAGGGCATGACGAATACTGGAGCCAGGAAATGTACGACAATGTAAAGTCTGCAATTCAGAATGGATTGAACGTTGCATTTCTATCCGGCAATGCGGTTTTTGGGGTGGTTCCGCTGAACCTTCAAAACTGGCAGGGACGACCCCATCGGATTCTTTACCGGCTGGGTTTCTTTGGCGGACCACGGATGAACTACAAGGGTGGATATTCAACCGAAGTATGGGAAAAACATGGCAGAGAGGATGAGGCTCTTCTGATTGGGGCTCACACGATGAGTCCGGCAAACGGTTCCGGAAACTGGATCGTGACAAATGCAGAACATTGGATATTTGAAGG
>CAZKMH010000586.1:0-2741 GCA_964553395.1 uncultured Rikenellaceae bacterium
TGTTCTTAATCCCAGGACCCTGCGTAAACGAACACCAGCTCCATCAATAGCGTGTTGTCCTCTTACAATTTGTGTGCATTTTCTTCTTGACATAGTTCCTCAATTTAAATCTGTAATTTCCTCGAAGATTATGAAACAAAGATACGCAACCATCAGGATAAACCTAAGTATTATGGCTTATCCACAATCTATGTGTACTGCATTTTCAATGAAAAATTTAACATTCCCGGGTTTAAATTGTCTAATTATTTATTGAACAGATACGGTTAAGGGATAATTATTAATCGTACATCATTTTTTTCAAAAAACTTCAGAATATAACTGTTGGCAAATGGAACTAAATAACAAAGAAATGTTTTATTATCCCTCGCAGCAGGTAATAGACATAGCAAATATTAAGGAATACGATAAAATGTATAAGTATTCCATCGAGAATCCTGAAAAATTCTGGGAAGAACAGGCCGGGTATCTTGAATGGTATAAAAAATGGGATAAGGTTCTGGATAAAAGCCATCCTCCGTTTTTTAAATGGTTTGAAGGTGGTAAAACCAACATCATTTTAAATGCCATTGACCGGCATCAAAATACTCCAACCAGAAATAAGCTGGCATTGATCTGGGAAGGAGAGCCGGGGGATACCCGTACATATTCCTATCATGCATTACATCGCGAGGTATGTCATTTTTCAATTATCTTAAAAAGCATGGGAGTGAAGAAAGGGGATGTAGTAACCATTTACATGCCCCAGATTCCCGAACAGATTTTTGCGATGCTTGCCTGTGCAAAAATAGGAGCTGCACATAGTGTTGTATATGGTGGTTTCAGTCATGAAGCTCTGGCCGACCGGATTAATGATGCCAACAGCAGGGTTGTCATTACTGCTGACGGGGGGTATAGGCGGGGTAAAATTGTTGAGATGAAAAGTGTTGTTAACAAAGCAATGGAATTATCACCTACTATGGAGATCTGCATCACTGTTAAGCGGACCGGTAATGAAGTTTATATGGAATCTGGTCGTGATTACTGGTATCATGATTTAAAAGCATTACCAGTCACTTTCAATAAATGTGATACTGAGCGGATGGATTCTTCGGATATGCTGTTTCTTCTTTATACGTCAGGCTCTACAGGCAAACCCAAAGCACTTATTCATACCCATGGAGGATACAGTGTTTATACAGGGACTACCCATCGTATGGTATTTGATATTAAACCTGAGGACCGTTTCTGGTGTGCAGCAGATCCCGGATGGATTACCGGGCACAGTTATATCGTTTATGGTCCGCTGATCAACGGTTCAACGATAATGCTTTATGAGGGTGCACCTAATCATCCATATCCGGACAGATGGTGGAAGATGGTTGAAAAATATGGAATTAATATTTTATATACTTCTCCCACTGCAATCAGAGGATTAATGCGTTACGGAGATTCCTGGCCGAACAGAAATAATATCAGTTCACTTCGCTTATTGGGATCTGTCGGTGAGCCAATAAATCCTGAAGCCTGGCAATGGTTTCATAAAGTTATAGGAAAAGGTAACTGCCCGCTGATTGATACCTGGTGGCAGACTGAAACAGGAGGATTTATGATAACACCTTTACCCATAACGCCTTTAAAACCCGGATCGGCCACCAAACCATTTTTCGGTAATGAAGTCGATGTGGTTAATGAAAATGGGAACCCGGTTTTGGAAGGAGAAGAAGGGAACCTGGTTATAAAAACTCCGTGGCCGGGGATGACTGCCGGTATCTTCAGGGATCCGGATCGATTTATTGAGACATACTGGAAGAAGTATCAGAGCCAGGGCTGGTATAATACCGGGGATTCAGCCAAGAAGGATAACGATGGATATTTTTGGATTATCGGACGAACTGACGATGTGATTAAAGTAAGTGGTTACCGGTTAGGCAGTGCCGAAATTGAGAGTGTTATGGCCAGGCATCCGGCAATTGCCGAATCGGCTGCAATAGCATTGCCGCATCAGCTAAAAGGAAATGCGATTCATATTACGGCTGTTTTACGGGGAGGATATACAGCCAGCAAAGAGCTTGAGCATGAATTGATTGCGCATATGGTTGAACATCTTGGTCCAATTGCCCGTCCTGAAGCAATTACGTTTGCTGATATGTTACCTAAAACGCGAAGCGGTAAAATCATGCGCAGGGTACTTAAAGCGAGAGCACTTGGATTACCGGAAGGTGACCTGAGCACACTGGATGATTAAGCTTTAAACTTTGACTAATAAGGAAACAGGTGTTCAGCTGATTAAGACGGAATATGATCAGGTTTTTTCATTTTTGTTAAATTGCAGGACTGATCATCAAGTTTAGGATTTGATTATTGGACTTCATGGGTGAATATATCAGAAGCATTACGGAGTTACCTGTAAATGATCCTGTTTTGGTATTTGCAATTATACTCCTTGTAATACTTATATCACCTGTTCTATTCAGAAAATTCAGAATCCCGGGTATCCTCGGACTTATAATTTCAGGCATCATAATCGGACCCACCGGGTTTAATATAATTGAAAAAAGCCATGCCATGAATCTGTTTGCCACCATCGGCATGCTCTTCCTGATGTTCATTGCAGGCCTGGATCTTGACCAGCAGCAATTCAGCCGGACAAAATATAAAAGCATTCTCTTCGGGTTTCTTACATACACCATCCCATTTGGTATGGGGCTGCCAGTTTGCTATTATCTCCTTGATTATAACCTTATTTCAAGCCTGATGAT
>CAZKMH010000587.1:0-2727 GCA_964553395.1 uncultured Rikenellaceae bacterium
GGATATTTCTTCCATAATCCACGTAACAAAGTGCCAATCCCTTTTTGAACATATTCAGATTTATCTAACATTAATGGTTCAATAGCGTATATAGCATCTTTTGGTTTCAAATCTTTTTTAATTAATTCTATCAAGGTAACCGGAACAGCTCTACGTTTCCATTCAGATTCAGAATCATTCCAGGACTTTAAATCATCTAAATCGATTACTTTATCAATTAGAAAACTTGATAAAACAAAAATACATAACACATCGGTTGTTGCCCAGTTATTTATTCCATAATCAAACCAATTGCCTATCCGCTTAAATGTATCCTTTGTAAAATGGTTTCTTTGTGTCTGAATAAATACTATTGCAAGGTTTTTCTCATCATATCTGCCACGTTGTAATTCATCTCCAAGCATCAAATAGCTATCAATTGTCATTTCGTCTTTCCATTGGTCTTTCCAATTATCTATCTGTTTTTCAATTACATTCTTATCAATTCCATAACCATCATAACCTTCTTTGAAATATTTTGAGAATTTTTTAATGATTTCCGGATCGGAGTTGGATTCGCAGAATTTCCGGATTTCTTTAATTTTAGAATCTATCATGACATATGTGTTTTTAAGAATTCAATAATCGTCTTAATAACCAGAGGATTCGGTTTTATCAATCCGATTACTAAAATTTTTGTCTTCATTTTATAAGCTTCATGCATTGCAGGTTGTTTTTTGCATGCAGCACGACTAAGATATATAATTATCCATAAATTTCCAGGATGCCCCTTCAAAAAACGTGACAACTGTGTCAGCCGAAGCTTCAGCGTAGGCTGAGCAACTTACCCTTATTGTCCGTGTAGCAACAGGAATTATATTAGATTCTGAATTTTAGAATATATTATTCATCCTTTAAGCAATCAACCGGATTTATATTTGCCGCCTTCCAGCTTTGCCAGCTAACAGTTAAAAGTGTCATGACTGAAACTCCAAGTCCACCCAAAATAAAAATCCACCAACTCAAATTTGTTTTATAGGCAAAATTGTGTTGCCACTTATTCATTAAGTACCAAGTAATTGGCGTTGCAATAAAGAAGGCTATACATACCCATTTTAAGATAGCTATGTTGAGCAATAAAATTACTTCGTTTATTTTAGCTCCATTTATTTTTCTCACACCAATCTCTTTGGTCCTGTTTATTGTATTTAAAATTGCCTGACCAAAGACACCCAGGCAGGAAATAATAATTGCCAGAATAGCAAAAGAGCTGACCATCTTAGCAAGATGTTCTTCTTTTTTATACATAGAATCGAACCATGCATCATAAAAAGCAAAGTCCAATAAAACGTCAGGTTCAATCTCTTTCCATGTTTTATTAATGTAGTCTATGGTTTCAGAAAGGTTTTGGCTTGATAATCTAAGAGTTAAAAAGCTTTTTTGATTGTCATTATATTCTATAACCAGAGGAGATATTTCCTGATACATGGACCGGAAGTGGAAGTCTTTAAAGATCCCTAAAACCTTATAGCCCACATAATTATTATTTCTCTGAAAGTATTTATCCTGCCATTCTTTTTCCCATCCAAAAGCTTTAGAAGCGGTTTCACTTATTAAACAAACATTTTTGTTCCCGCTTTCAATAAAGTCGCGTCCTTCTGATATACCAATCTGGAATGTCTTAACAAATGAAGCATCGCTATGGATAATTGGGACACCTTTGGTGTAAAAATCAGCATCAATTCCTGGACTTTCTGCATGGTTTATTTCTCCCGGGATACCTGAAGAATATGTCGCATAAAGTATTGAAGGATTCTGAAGTAGTTTGTCCTTTAATGGTTCATATTTTGTGATATTGTTAGCGGTAATTTTTAGCAGGTTATTGTCTTTGAATCCAAGGTCTTTATGCTTAAAAAAATATAATTGTTTAATTATCAATAAAACGCAGATAATCAGCGCAATTGAAGCAGTGAATTGAATTGTTGTCAGGATATTTCTTATATAATTCTTCCCATGCAGTTTTAAATATCGTTTCTGAAATATCTGAACAGGATTAAAAGAGGTGATTATAAGCGCAGGGCCTATCCCGTTTATAATTCCAAGCACAAAAATTAAAATGATAAATATTATGAGGAATTGAACTGAAATTAAACTCGCTGCCTGAAGTTGTAAATTAAATAGCGAATTAAATAGAGACAAAAATGTGTCAGTTAAAAACAAAGCAAGTATTAGAGAAATCAGAGTGACAACCATGGATTCAGCAAGGAAAGATCTGATGAGCTTAAATCGACTTGCTCCGAAGGTTTTTCGTACTCCCGTTTCTTTGGACCTTTGATTATATTGTGCTATTGATATGTTGATATAGTTAATTGATGCCAGTATAAGAGTGATAATCGCAATACCAAGAAAAAGCAGAATGAGTGAGTAATTACCTTTATTGAAATCCCAGTTTGTTGTATTGTCGAATAAATATATATCGCTTAATGGTTGTAACCGGACTTTCTTAAGTAGTAAATCCTTTCCTGTTAACAGATTATTAATCTTTCCTGTAATTAGATCAGTATGATCCGGATTATTTACAAATATGAAAATTGTCCTTTGAAATTCCTGTTTCCCATCTTTAGAATATCTTTCAGCCCGGGTATTGATCTCATAGCTTTCATTTAGTATTATATCTGCAGAGATGCTTGAATTCACTGGGAAATCTTTAAATACCCCACATATAGTATACTCATCTCTATCATTAAT
>CAZKMH010000588.1:0-2725 GCA_964553395.1 uncultured Rikenellaceae bacterium
TTCTTCGCTCTCTCCCAGATCTCATTCATCTCATCCAGGCTCATGTCGTGAAGGGAGCGGCCTTTTGCGATCGTCTCTTTCTCCAGGTAATTGAACCGCCGGATAAATTTCCGGTTGGTTTTTTCCAGGGCAGCTTCCGGGTCGATCCCGTAGAGCCTTGAGGCGTTGATCACCGAGAAGAGCACATCACCAAGCTCCGATTCGATATTTTCCGTATTAAGGTTGCTGATCTCCTTTTTGAGCTCGGCAATCTCTTCAAGAACTTTGTCCCAGATCTGTTCCGGTTTTTCCCAATCGAATCCGACTCCCCTTACCTTCTCCTGGATCCGGTTTGCTTTCACCATTGCCGGCAGGGAGGAAGGAACTCCTGAGAGTACGGGCTTGGTACCATTGTTCTCTTTTATTTTGAGATGTTCCCAGTTTCTCTCAACCTCCGATGCACCCGAGACTTTGACATCACCAAATACGTGAGGGTGTCTGTAAATAAGTTTTTCATTGATGCCTTTGAGAACATCAGCCATTGTAAATTTCCCTTTTTCCGATCCTATCTTTGCGTAGAATACAATATGAAGCATCAGATCCCCAAGTTCATTTCTTATGCCATCATCGCTGCCTGAAAAAATTGCGTCAGCCAGTTCGTAGGTTTCCTCGATAGTAAGTTTTCGGAGGCTCTCATTGGTCTGCTTCATATCCCAGGGACATGTGGTTCGGAGCTTATCAATAATATTCAGGAGTCTGTCAAACTCCTCTGCACTTCTTTCTTTGTCGTTCATATTTGCGGAATTTAGAAAAGCCGGTCAGGTGAGGCTGCCCATTTCATCAGGTCAATTCTCACCACCGAGCCCACGCTGAGATTCAGCAGTTCGGAAACATTAGCACCGTTTATTGCAATTTCAAGCAGATCGAGGGAATTGAATCGTGTAAGTAACTCACCCACAGGTGCATCACTGTACTTATAAACAATCTGATCGGTGCAGTTTTTATTGTTCTGGATATAGATACGGTACTTTTTTTCTTCGAAAACCCTGAAGAACACGTCTCTCGTAATATTGGAAATTGCATTCCCGTACGAGTCGATAAAAATAATGCTTCCGGTTATAGTATCCTTATCAATTGTTGCTCTGAGAGGAACACGTTCACTGATATTTTTGAAGGTTTTACCGATTTCTGTCAGCTTTTTACCGGCTATCAGGTCGGAAGCTGCTTTTGCGAAAATCTCAAGTTCATCGGAACTATTCTTGTGATCGATCCTGACCACTTCATCGGGATCGCTGTTAAGGATGAGGCTGAATATCCCGTTGTCGGTCCCGATGAAGTAATGCTCCTTTGCTTTTACAACCAGGTAGTTTTGTTCCTTAACCGCTTCCGAATGAACACAAATGATATGGATTGTACCGCCGGGATAATTATTGTAAGTGTTCCGGATAACGAATGAAGCATGCAGAATATCGAAAGCAGGAATATTGACGGCGTTATCAACTATCATGGCGCCCGGACACATACTGCAGAGCTTTCCTTTTATGATCCCGTGATATATATCATCAGGCCTCCATTCTGTTGTCAACGTTACTACGGGCATGGCTAAAAAACTTAAAACAAAGATAATCTTCTATGCAAAAATAAACTTACTTTGTACTCTTACCGGTGCTATTTTTTATGAACCTTAGCCGGTTAATGGTTTAAAACTGAAGGTCTGTTGCAACAGAAAGGTGAATATTTAATGACAGAGATAGTAATTTTTCTTGAAGATATAGATCCGGTCATATTCTTCGGTACAAATAATGCATTGCTTGATAAAATCCGCAGTTTTTTTCCTAAAATAAAATTACTCTCAAGAGGAAATGAATTAAAATGCCTTGGGGAGGAATCGGAAATCACTGTTTTTGCAGAGAAATTCAACGAGCTTCTTGAGTATTACCGGAAGTACCATCGTCTTGATGAAAGGGATATTGAGAAGTACCTGACGGATCCTGATCATATGAGAACGGCATCCAACGGAGATTTTGAGGAGATCCTTGTCTTCGGAACCAGTGGTAAACCGGTAAGGGCGCGAACAGTAAACCAGCTGCTCCTGGTAAACGATTACAGAATAAATGATCTTATAATTGCGGAGGGGCCTGCCGGGACTGGTAAGACATATACATCCATTGCGCTGGCAGTCAGGGCGTTGAAGGAACGGGAGGTTAAGAAGATCATTCTGACACGACCGGCTGTTGAAGCCGGTGAACGTTTGGGATTTTTGCCGGGTGACATGAAGGAGAAGCTTGATCCTTACTTGCAGCCGCTATATGATGCTCTGCATGATATGTTGCCCTTTAAGAAGCTGGAAACATGGCTTGAGGACGGGACCATCCAGATAGCTCCACTTGCATTTATGAGGGGAAGAACTCTCGAAAGCGCATTTGTGATCCTTGATGAGGCTCAGAATGCAACTATCAGTCAGCTGAAAATGTTCCTTACCCGAATGGGTGTCAGCTCAAAGTTTATTATGACAGGTGATACGACACAGATCGACCTTCCCAGAAAAAATGATTCGGGATTGTTGCAAGCCATGAGGATACTGACAGGGATTGAAGGAGTTTCGGTAATTAAGTTCGACGAAAGAGATATTGTGAGACATAAGTTAGTCAAAAGTATAGTGAGGGCATACGAACAGGAAGAAAACGATAACATTAACCCCCCAACCCCCCTGAAGGGGGGCTAACTCGGTGGCAGGTCTGACCCC
>CAZKMH010000589.1:0-2717 GCA_964553395.1 uncultured Rikenellaceae bacterium
GTTATTGGTTATTCGTTATTCGTTATTGGTTATTGGTTATTGGTTATTGGTTATTAGGGGATTGAGGTTGGACTGAAGAATTTGGTTTTTTGTTGGATATTACGTATATTTTGATATAAAATGTCTCGTTGCTAATGTTATTAGAGGAGCTTGAGGTTTATCAGATTGCATTGGAAATAAGCAAGCTGGCCTGGGATATTTATAATGAGTTGCCCAGGGAGCACAGATTTACCCAGGGAAGTCAGTTTCTGGAAGCTGCTGGCTCAACCGGTGCAAATATTGCAGAAGGATTTGGAAGATACCACTACCGGGACTCCCTCAAATTCTATTATAATTCCCGCGGATCATTATTGGAACTGAAACATTGGACCACATTATTCATTCAGAGATCTCTCGTGCAACACGAAAAACTTAGGGAAATGATTGAACTCATTGAAAAAGAACACTTTAAACTTAATAGTTTTATAAACTCAATAAAGTCCAGAAACACACAATAATAAATTACAAATAAAAACGTGTTGTGCATTTAAATTTCCACATGTGGTGTCCGGGTTGTGCAACGTATTATAAGCAGTATAGAAAGCAGTTGCAAAAAGCAAAAACCGTGACAAGTTTATTTACTTTATTGTCCGTGTATTATGCCCAGGTTTTTTATTTTTTTAAGGGACAGTGAATATATTATTACTCTAAACATTGTTTTTATTTTTCTCTTTGAGTAACTATTTTTAAAATTGGATTCTCATTTATCCAACTTAAACTGGCAATTCCATTTTCAACATTAAATTCTAATATTGCAACAAGAGAATATTGATTTCCTTCCCTGTCTTTTAGAGGTGCTCGTATTTCAATTGTGTAGGTTTCATCTCCCAAATAACCAATAACCAATCACTAATCACCAATCACCTCATGCTCCGTCCTCAGAATGATCTCATTCTGAAGATCTTCACCCAGATCGTTGAAATAGTCGCTGTAGCCGGCAACCCTGACGATAAGGTCACGGTGTAACTCCGGGTGCTTCTGTGCCTCTTTTAAGGTCGCTGCATTGACCACATTGAACTGTATATGATGCCCGTCGAGGGCAAAATAACTGCGGATCAGTGCTGTCAGACATCCACGGCTCTCCTCATCTTCAAAAAACTGCGGAGCGAACTTCTGATTCAACAGTGTGCCTCCGGTATGCAGATGGTCAATTTTGGAAGCCGATTTAATAACTGCGGTAGGGCCTTCTCTGTCAGCGCCCTGGCTGGGTGATATCCCTTCTGACAATGGTTTATATGCTTTGCGTCCGTCAGCCGTTGCACCGGTCACACTACCGAAATATATGTGCGATGTTGTCGGAAGCATGTTTATCCTGTGAACTCCTCCCCTTGCGTCAGTCCGGCCGTTAACAGCATCATAATATATCTCAAAAACTGCTACTGCCTGTCTGTCAGCATAATCGTCATCATTTCCGTATTTTGGGGTTTCATAGATCAACTCATGCTGTACCTGCTCAAAGCCCTTAAAATCAGCCTCAATGGCTTCAATCAGTTTATCAACTGTCAGTTTTTTCCTTTCATAAATATTAAACCTTATTGAAGTCAGAATATCCGCCACACTCCCAAGCCCCACTCCCTGTATGTAAGTCGTGTTATATCTTGCACCGCCATTGTTATAATCTTTACCTTTTAATATGCAATCCTCAACAAGGAGCGAGAGAAACGGCACCGGCAGCCATTCGGCAAAGGTTCTCTGGATTACATTGTTACCCCTGACTTTTATGTCGATCAGATATCTGACCTGAGCCCTGAAAGCCTCCATCATATCGTCGAATGATTCGTAATCCTTTGCTGAACCGGTTCTGAGACCCACCTGAGTCTCAGTCCGGCTGTCAAAACCATCGTTCAGGGTTAGTTCGAGGACCTTGGGAAGGTTAAAGTATCCGGTGAGCCAATATGCCTCAACCCCGAAAGCTCCCGTCTCCACACATCCTGATGCTCCGCCGTTACGGGCGTCAGCTATATTTTTTCCCTGCCGTAAAAGTTCCTGTATTATTGCCTCGGTGTTAAAACAGGACGGCTGCCCGAATCCGGTGCAGATGATGTCGAGCGCACTGTGGATGAACCGGTCGGGACTTTTTTTACTGATCTGCACCATCGTTCCGGGTTGAAGGATCCTCATCTCCTTTGTGACATCCAGAAGAATATAAGTCATTTCATTTACGGCATCCGAACCATCAGGCCGGACACCTCCCAGATTTATCAGGCAGAAATCCGTATATGTGCCGCTTTCTGATGCCGTTACGCCCATCTTTGGCGGTGCGGGATGATTGTTGAATTTAATCCAGAAGCATCCGAGCAGATCATACAATACCTCCTTTGTAAGAGTGCCTGCTTCGGTCTCCTTCTTAAAAACCGGGAAGAGATGCTGATCAAGACGGCCCGGATTGAACGAATCCCAGGGATTCAGCTCCGTGATCACCCCAACATGAATGAACCAGTAATGCTGAAGCATTTCGTGAACTGTTCCCGGGGCATGGGCAGGTACCTTACGGCATATACCAGCCATATTCCGGAGTTCACCTTTTCTTACTGAATTTTTTTCTGCAGCTGCCGATTTTTCAAGCTCACAGGCATATCGGTTTGCAAACATCATGATAGCGTCGCATGCAATATCCATAGCCTTCAGCTCTTCGGACTTTTCAAATGCCTCCGGATCATTAAAATAATCCAGTTTTG
>CAZKMH010000590.1:0-2717 GCA_964553395.1 uncultured Rikenellaceae bacterium
AACCCTCCTCATCATGTTGCTGACCCTGGCCTGGATGGCCTGGCGGCAGCCGTGGGTCGGCGTGCTGGGTCTGGTGTTTGTCGGCGTGATGCATCCCCAGGGCTATGCCACGGATTTCATGCGGAGCTTTCCTGCTTATTTTGCGCTGCTGATCGTCGTGGCCTTTTCCGGGGGATGGCATCTGTTTCGACAGCGCGCCTGGCCCCGACGGTTTTGGGACTGGCAGCTGGGCTTGGTGGTCCTGCTCTGGATCTGGTTCATATGCAGTACCTATTTCGCCATCAATCCCCTGCCGGCTCGGGACAAATTGATCGAGGTGACCAAGCTTCTGCCAGAGCTGCTCCTGGTTTTACTGTTCATCAACACACCTGAAAAACTGCGTTGGCTGCTATTGACGATTGCTTTTTCCCTCGCCGTTGTGGTTTTGAAAGGGGGCTACTGGGCGGTCATTACCGGTTTTCATGACCGCGTTTATGGCCCACCGGGCAGTCCCTACGGGGGCAACAACGAATTTGCGGTTGCTACCACCATGGCCATTCCCCTCCTGTTTATGTGGTTTCGCTCGCTGGATAGTCGCTGGCCGCGCTGGGCGGTGGGCATGCTGATCTTTCTGAGCTTCGCATCTGCCCTGTCGTCCTGGTCGCGCGGCGGGCTGTTAAGCCTGGGTGCGGTGTCGTTGCTTCTGGTCTGGCACAGCCGGCGCAAATGGCTGGCTATTCCATTGTTGCTGGCAGGCGTCGGTCTGGTGTTCGTAGGGCTGCCGGAGGCGTGGTTCGCGCGTATGGGGACGATGGGAGCCCCTGAGTTGGAGGGCTCCGCAGCAAGTCGCCTGACTATCTGGCGTATCGGTTGGGACTATGCGCTGCAGCACCCCTGGTTTGGGAGTGGATTTGAGAGCTGGGTATTATTTACCCCGCCCGATGCGGAGTTCCGCGCCTGGCACAGTGCCTATGTGCAGATGGCTGCGGAGCATGGCCTGGTGGGGCTCGGATTGTGGGGTCTGTTGCTGGGGGGAACCCTTGTGAACCTGAGCCGATTGATTGGTCAAGGCCGACGCCAGTCCATGCCCTGGTTGGTGGATCAGGCTGCGTCCTTGCGCACGGCCCTGGTTGCCTACATGGTAGGCGCGGCATTTCTGAGCATCGCCTACTGGGAACTCCTCTATCTGCTGATCACAGCGGCTATCGTCCTGCAATACGTAATGTGGCTAGCGCACAATCCGAATAAGGGTCCAGGAGCAAGACTGTCGGAATTTTTTACAGTAACTTCAGACTCCAATGGCCAATATCCCCTAAGGCCATGAATCCATAGGGCTTGGCGAGTCAGGTGTATTTCTTGCTTAAAATCAGTACGTTCTTTGCCTTAGATCGAGGTTCCCATGTTTGCACAACCCCATCCCAGTTCTTCACAACACCGGCGGACCCTGGGCGTCCTGTTTGCTGTGGTGTTAGGCGCCATGTCCCTGATTGGCGAGGCGAGTGCGGCGACTTACACGGTCTGGCTAAAATCAGGTCCAAACAGTCCGTATGAAATTGGTGGCGTGAAGTGTGCCGCTGGCACTATTAATGATGCTGGTAGTTTCAACATGACGATCAGTCAAAACTGTTTTGGCGCTGGTCAGCCGAGTGCGACTGAAACATTTAGCGGAACCGGGACTTTGAACACATCTCTAGTTCAGACTAACGCAAACAATGCGCCTGTGTCGACCGCGGATGGCATCTCTTTCACTGGTACAGCCGGCACCTCAACTTTGATTTTGTCCTGGTCATCAAACAGCCCCAATATTGGTACCCGAACCTTTACCTGGAGTAATGGAACAAACACAGTTAACGGTCAATACTACTTGTTCATTCCAGGTTCTCTACCGGAACCCGAAACCCTCTGGCTGGCCCTGGTTGGTTTGAGCGCTCTGGCCTTGTTCCGCCACAAGCGTCGCCGCAGTTAAGCGCTGCCTGTTCCCAAGTGAGTAGCATTCACACCCCCATTCGCGAAAGTGAATGGGGGTGTTGCATTTCAGATTACCGATTCCCTGCTGAGCCGCTTCACCATTGAGCCCTTCGTCCTCCCGATCTCAGCCCAACCAGCCGGTATTCCCGCCCGTGCGTGATGCTTTCGGGTTGACCGGAGTGCTACGCCTTGTCTGGTTTGCGCTGCTTCTGGTTACGCCGGCCATGTTGCTGATTCCGTTTCAGGATGACGCCAGCGGCATGAAGGTGGTTGACTGGCTGGGCGCCTACCCAGCCGGGGTGGCGGGCCGCACCTACGGACTGATCAGGATTGCCATGCCTTGGCTGGTGACAGGAATGCTCCTGTCTTTGCTGATGCCGCGCCCGGCCATCCAGCGCTGGGCTGTCGTTGCAGTGGCAGGCTGTTTTTTGGCTGGATGGGCAATGATGCCTGCCATGGGCTGGAGCGAAGTAAAGGAAATTCTGTTCGCATTGCCGGGCTTGGCTGCAGGAATATGGATGGGGGAATGGACGCCGCGTTCTGAGCGCTTGAGTGCGGTGGCGACCGGAACCAAGGGTGCGACGATTGAGCCGGTGGCTCCGGTTAGAGTGCCGCGGCCTGACGTAACGCATGAACCTGAAGCGCCCGGCATTCCGGCCCAGTCCAAAGGGGTACGCATGGCCGGGCGTATCGCAGGTTTGGTTTTATTGGCTGCGGCGCTGGTGAGCTTGATCGATGAAGCGCTGCAGGTCCCGGCGTTTGCCGAAGCG
>CAZKMH010000591.1:0-2701 GCA_964553395.1 uncultured Rikenellaceae bacterium
CCGGATTTGCCTTGCTGGCAAGCGGAAGCGTCCAGGAAATAATGGACCTTGCAGGTGTTGCACATCTTTCAGCTATCAAATCAAGGATACCCTTCCTGCATTTCTTCGATGGTTTCCGTTCTTCACATGAAGTACAGAAGATCGAAAGTCTTGAAATGGATGACATGAAAAATCTGCTCGACTGGGATGCATTGAACAGATTCCGTAATAACTCTCTCAATCCCGAACATCCTGTAATGAGAGGTACTGCTCAGAACCCTGATATTTTCTTTCAGGCAAAAGAATCTATCAACAAGTTCTATGAACCGGTACCCGATATAGTAAACTCTTACATGGCTGAAATTACGAAGCTTACGGGAAGAGAATATCATCCTTTCTCATATTACGGTGCACCTGATGCTGAAAATATTATTGTGGCAATGGGTTCCGTGACAGATACCACGAAAGAAGTTATTGATTACATGCGAGCTAAGGGAGAAAAGCTCGGGTTGATAAGCGTTCATCTGTATCGTCCTTTTTCTTCAAAATATTTCTTTAATGTCTACCCGAAGTCAGTGAAAAAGATTACTGTTCTCGACATGACAAAAGAAGCCGGATCACCAGGAGAGCCTCTTTATCTTGATATTAAAGATATGTTTTATGATAAAGCCGACAGACCGGTTATAATCGGCGGCCGTTTCGGACTGAGTTCAAAAGACACTACACCAGGCCAGATTCTTTCTGTATTTGAGAACATGAAACTTAAAGAACCCAGGAACCTGTTCACTGTAGGGATTGTGGACGATGTTACATTCACCTCGTTACCGGTACTTCCTGAAATAAATGTTGCTCTTCCCGGAACATATTCAGCCAAGTTTTACGGTCTTGGTTCGGATGGAACTGTGGGAGCAAATAAAAACTCAATAAAGATCATTGGTGATTCAACCGATAAATATTGCCAGGCATATTTTGCTTACGACTCAAAAAAATCGGGTGGTGTCACGACATCACATTTACGTTTTGGCGATTCACCGATCCGTTCACCATACCTTGTCAATACTCCTGATTTTGTTGCCTGCCATGTACCATCATATCTTAATAAATATGATATGCTGAAAGGCTTAAAACAAGGGGGTACATTCCTGCTGAATTCAATATGGGATGCAGAAGAGACAAAAAAACGCCTTCCTGACCATATGAAGAAGTATCTTGCTGAGAACAAAATTAAATTCTACACAATAAATGCTACAGCCATAGCAGAGGAGCTTGGTCTGGGCACCCGGACAAATACTATCATGCAGGCAGCTTTCTTCAAGGTAGCCAATGTGATCCCTTATGAAAAAGCCGAGTCCCAGATGAAAACAGCAATTCTGAAGAGTTATGGCCGTAAAGGGGAAGAAGTGGTTAATATGAACTATGCAGCTGTCGACAAAGGCAGCGAAGTACATAAGGTTGAAATACCGGCAGAATGGGCAAATATAAAGGTTGTAAAAGAAAAAGATACCCGTGATATTCCCGATTTCGTCCGTGAAATTATGGAGCCGATGAATGCAATGAAAGGTGATGACCTTCCTGTAAGTGCTTTTATAGGCAGAGAGGATGGGACATTCCCTTCAGGTACAGCAGCATACGAAAAACGTGGCATTGCAGTAAATGTTCCTGAATGGCAACCCGATGAATGTATTCAGTGCAACCAGTGTTCATATATCTGCCCTCATGCAGTTATCCGCCCTTTCCTCCTTACAGAGGAAGAGGCAACCAATGCACCGGCAGGTACGAAGACCATCCAGGGTATTCCCGGCGTCCTCAAGCAATATAAATTCAAAATGCAGGTCAGCGTGTTAGACTGCACAGGATGCGGTAATTGCGCAGATGTTTGTCCTTCAAAGAAAAAAGCTCTCATCATGAAACCGCTTGAAACCCAGCTTGATGAGGTTGACCGCTGGACATACATGCATGAAAAGGTTGGTTACAAGGACAATATCGTTGATAAATTTGTCAATGTGAAGAACAGCCAGTTCGCACAACCTCTGTTTGAATTCTCCGGAGCATGTGCAGGTTGCGGTGAGACACCTTATATCAAGGCAATAACACAGCTTTTTGGTGACCGGATGATTGCGTCAAATGCCACAGGTTGTTCATCAATCTATAGCGGATCGGCACCATCAATGCCGTATACACACAATAAAGACGGATACGGACCGGCATGGGCAAACTCACTTTTTGAGGATAATGCTGAATATGGCCTTGGTTTATCGCTTGGTGCAAATAAACTCAGAGACCGGATTGCGTTGAGAATGAAGGATGCAATTGAGAACGGATCAGTCAAAGCTGAGTCTAAGGCTGCTTTTGAAGAATGGTTGAAGGAAAAAGATAATGCGGAACCTTCAAGAATTGCGTCAGCAAAAGTTATTGCAGCCTGTGAAAAAGATAAGTCGGAAGTTTCAGAAGAGATCCTTAGCCTTAAACAATATCTTATCAAGAAATCACACTGGATTATCGGTGGCGACGGATGGGCATATGATATAGGTTACGGAGGACTTGATCATGTTCTTGCCAGTGGTGAAGATGTAAATGTTATTGTGCTCGATACTGAGGTTTATTCCAATACGGGAGGGCAGGCTTCAAAGTCAACCCCTGCAGGCGCAGTAGCCAAATTTGCAGCATCAGGTAAAAAGATCCGTAAGAAAGACCTTGGGCAGATGGCAATGAGTTATGGCTA
>CAZKMH010000592.1:0-2699 GCA_964553395.1 uncultured Rikenellaceae bacterium
TTCGTCGCCGTCAGGCCGAGAACGGCGAGGAGAACGGCTGTACCCTTCATCCACCGCATGCTTACCTCCCACCGCGGAAAATCTGTTCGCATTTTGTTCGCATCGCATTGACCATACCATCTAATTATCGACCATTGTTGACCACCGTAACATGTTGAAACCTATACGGGGCACGGGGCCGCGCCGCTTTTCGTAATCAGCAGGTCGTCGGTTCAATCCCGACCGCCGGCTCCAGATCCCTCCTCATGGCGATTCAGGAATAGAACTCAAGGCGCCGTCGACGAAGCGGATCTGCACATTGCATGGCGAAATATTTTCCACCAGTTACCCTTCGGTTTCCTTCCCGAACAGCAGGCCGACACTTCAGGGTTTGCCTTTATTGAGTACCCTTTTGATTTATCTAAGTAATAATCTCTTCACATTGTTTGATCGAATGGTACGGATGTTGCGGATGATTACACCATGGGAAATAAGGAGGGAAAAACGGGGCCGAGGTAGGTATGAACCGAGGAATCGCAGCTGTACTGCTGGCCTTATTCGTCGGGCTAACGGTCGATCCTTCATGGTTCATGGTCAGATCGGCAGCGTGGGCACAACTTCTGGTGGAATTAACGAGCGAGAACAAGTTATTGCAAGAAGCCACAAAGCGAGGGTTGATTCCCAAGGATCATTTGGGATTATTTCAAGAAGCCTCTGCGCGTGGTTTGTTAAAGACAGAGCCTTCCAATCTGGATGAGGGCGGTACCTACCTTCAAGCCGGCAATCAAGTGATTTATTTAAGTCCCGAAGGTGGTGGTGTGGCCCTTTCGGATCATACTACCAAGAAGAGAATGAGACAGTTAGGCACGAATGCTTTAGAAGAGAATGTGACGAAGGGAACGATCAAGGCATGGATGGACGGTTCTTTCCAAAAGGTTGCTTCTACCCTGTATCCCGTGCAACCAACGCAACCGACTGCGCCCTCGTCGAAACTTGGGTCTTGACGAGGGAGCCGTTTTCCCTTTCGCTTCCGGGTCGCTCAATTGGAATAAAATCAAGTTATTTAAAATTTTCCCCTTGACCTGCGCAACAGATTGTGGACACTTTTATGTTGGAAGGAGTGGCTGCACCATTCCGGGCGCGGAGGGACATCCCGATGGGCAAGGCATATAAAGTGTACCGGGTGGACTACCTCACCAAGATGAAGATCCCGATCGGCACCGTCACCGAACGGAGGAGCAAGCCGCGGGGCAGCGCCAGTCAACTCGGCCTGATGAAGCTCGCCCGGAAGATGTTCGCGCAATCTCCCGAGGACCAGTTCCGGATCGTCGTCGGGGAAGAGCAGGTCGCCTGAACCGTATCAGATCGCCACGCGCAGAGGGACCGCCGACAAGATCCGCGCAACATCCCCCGGACGGATTCCCACCAGGAAGCCGCGGCGCCCTCCGTTGATGTAGATCTTCGGAAGCTCGAGGATCGTCCCCTCCATGTAGATCGGCATCGGGTGCCTCGTCCCGAACGGCGAGATCCCCCCGACGATGTACCCCGAGTGCCGGTGCGCGCCCTCCGGGGAGCATGGCGCCACGCTCTTCGCTCCGATCGCGCGTGCGAGCTCCTTCGTCGACACATCGCGGTCCCCGTGCATCAGGACGACCAGCGGTTTCTTCCGGTCGTCCTCCATCACGAGCGTCTTCACCACGCTGTGCTCTTCGACACCGAGTTTCCTCGAGGAGACGGCCGTCCCGCCCTTCTCCTCGTATTCGTACGGGTGCTCCGTATACGCGACCCCCGCCGCCCTCAGGGCACGGATCGCGGCCGTCACCGGCATCTTCTCCTTTTTCACCTTAGCGGTTGACCGCCTTCATCGACTCGGCGTGGTATCGCATACCCGCCACCGCCGACGGCGGGACCGCCGCCTCGATCCGGGCGACGTCTCCATCCGACAAGGAGATCGAAAGTGCGGCGACGTTCTCCTCCAGGCGGTCCCGACGCTTCGTTCCCGGGATCGGCACGATGTCCTTCCCGCGCAACAGCACCCAGGCCAGCGCGAGCTGCGCGGGGGTGCACCCCTTGTCGCGCGCGACCTCCTCGAACGCCCGCAGCAGTTCCACGTTCCGTTCGAGGTTCCCACCCTCGAATCGCGGCGAGGTGCGGCGGAAATCCTTCTCGAAAAAGTCCTCCTTGCTCTTCACCCTCCCGGCGAAGAACCCTCGCCCCAGCGGCGAGAAGGGGACGAACCCGATCCCCAGCTCGCGGCACGCGGCGAGCGCCCCGTTCTCCTCCGGGTCCCGGGTCCAGAGGGAGTACTCGCTCTGCACCGCGGCGATCGGGTGGACTCCGTTCGCCCGCCGGATCGTGCCGGCCGCCGACTCGGAAAGCCCGAGGAACCGGACCTTCCCTTCACGGACGAGCTCCGCCATCGCGCCCACGGTTTCCTCGATCGGCGTCTCCGGATCGACGCGGTGCAGGTAATAGAGGTCGATCACGTCCACGCCGAGCCGCGTAAGGGACGCCTCGCAGGCGGAGCGCACATACGCGGGTTTCCCGTTTACTCCCTTCCAGCTCCCGTCCTCCCCGCGGAGAAGCCCGAACTTCGACGCGAGGACGGCCCGCTTCCGGCGATCCCGGATCGCCTTGCCGACCAGGATCTCGTTATGCCCCAGGCCGTAGATGTCGCTCGTGTCAAGGAGGTCGATCCCGAGGTCGAGCGCGCGGTGGAT
>CAZKMH010000593.1:0-2696 GCA_964553395.1 uncultured Rikenellaceae bacterium
TTATCCGGCTGGCCGAAACCCTGGAGTGCGGTTACCCGCCAACAAAACAGGGTTCTGTTACCGGTCATTCTTCAGAAAGTTTTGTCATGCGTGATATGTTATCAGCCGGTCTTGCCATTTATGATGAGTATCCTGAAATGTATGAGGCTGCTGCCGTTCGTTTTTTCCGTGAGTATCTTCCGGTACGCAACTGGTTGTACAATGGCCATGCATATCATCAGGGAGATTCTTACGGGCCTCTCAGATACAGTTGGGATACCTATCCCCTTATGATCTTTGACAGAATGGGCGTTGATAAAGTGTATAGCCCTGAACAACAATATGTTCCTTATTTCTATATTTATGCAACACGGCCTGATGGACAACGGATGCGTGCAGGAGACACATATCTCCATTCAAGCCATGGAGCAACCGGAGGTAAGCCATGGGATCAATATGTCGGTACACTGTTTACCGCAAGCTATTATGGTGACGGGATCATACTTGATCAGTTTTTACGACAGGGAGGAAGCGATGGTAAAGCTCATGGAAGGACAAATCAGCAGGAGAACATATTTCAGTTCCTTTGGTGGGATGTTAACCTGAAGCCTGAATCCATTAAAACTTTGCCCTTATCGAGGTACTTCGGGCCTCCTTTTGGCTGGATGATAGCCCGCACCGGATGGGACGATAATGCTGTAATTGCTGAAATGAAAATTAATGTATTTAATTTTAATAATCATCAGCATATGGATGCAGGAGCATTTCAGATATATTATAAGGGCCCTCTCGCAACAGAATCAGGACTATACGGCGGTACTGACGGGGGATATGGAAGTCCTCATTGCAAAAACTATTTCTGGAGGACCATTTCACATAATGGGCTGCTGATTTATGATCCCATGGAACAATTCAGCCAGAAGGGCGATTATGGTAATGACGGCGGTCAGCGTATGCCGAACAACCGGTCCGAACCCCGTAACCTTGATGCACTGCTGGATACTGAAAATGGCTATCAGACCGGCGAGGTCCTGGCACAATGCTTTGGACCATCAGGTCAGTCCCCGGATTATACATACCTGAAAGGCGATATTACGAAAGCCTACAGTTCAAAGGTTAAAGAAGTGAAACGCTCATTTATATTTCTTAATCTTCAAAATAAAGAAGTCCCAGCAGCACTTATTGTGTATGATAAAGTAGTTTCTTCATCTGCTTCATTTAAGAAGTACTGGCTGCTTCACAGTATTGAGAAACCTGTAATAAAAGGGAATGAAACCACTATCATAAGGACAGATAACGGGCATACCGGGAAGCTTGTAAATGTAAGCCTCATGCCGGAAACCGATAATCTGGAGCTGAATCCGATTGGAGGACCTGGCAGGGAATTCTGGGTTTTTAATAAGAATTACGAAAATGAGATGCGTGATTATAGCGGCGAAAGTACCTATGAAAGAGCTGCCTGGCGTATTGAGCTTTCACCAAAAAAACCCGCACAGGAGAACTATTTTCTGAATATTATGCAGATGATGGAAAATAATAGTCAGAAACTGGGCCTGAAGAAGATTGAAGGAGATAAGGTTACCGGAGTTCGTATTTCAGACCGGATAGTATTTCTGAGCAGAACTTCCGATGCAATAAATACTTCAGTTACTTTTTCCATTGAAGAGGAGGGAAGGTTTAAAATTCTCCTTACCGATCTGGTGTCCGGCACATGGAGGGTAATGAAGGATAATAAAGTTGTAATCCCCGATGTTCTTGTTACCCGGGATGATGGTGTTTTATATTTTGAAGGGGGAAAAGGAAAATATCTGGTAATTCAACAATGACCCGGTTCATCAGGAAATAACAGGCAATTTAACAGATCCAACATAAACAAAACGGAAATGAAGAAATCAGTTAATTTTTTATTGACCTTTCTGGTACTTTCAATAATGGCTGTTGACGTACCCGCTCAAAATACAATTACCGTAAGATTCAAAGAGACTGATGAGGTTTTAACCAACCCGGGAATCGGATTTATGACCTTTCAACGTTTCAACGGTGATGAATTAAATGCAGGTCTTCGCTGGACAGAAGGTAAACCCATTGAGTACCAGAAATTTGATGGGAATCTTGAAAACAAAGATCATCCGATGACCTCAATAGCTTATTTCAGGATTTACTGGAGGTATTTAGAACCGGAAAAGGGCAACTATAACTGGCCTATGATCGATTTTGCACTGAAAACGGCTCATGAACGGGGCCAGACTCTTTTACTGCGTGTTGCACCATATGCTGCAGGCCCTGAGGATGTTCCGGACTGGTACCGTTCAATGGTGGGCGGACCTGACTTATGGCCGGGACAACCAAAGTGGAGGGTTGATCCCAATGACCCGCGCTATCCGGAATCCTTTGGCAGATTCATAACAGCCCTGGCTAATCATTATGATGGTCATCCCGATCTTGAAGCAGTTGATCTTGCAATTGTGGGATTCTGGGGAGAGGGTGCAGGCTCAGCTATGCTTACTCAAAAGACAATGGAAACACTGGTAAATGCATATACCGATAATTTTAAGAAAACCCCGCTGATAATGCTTCTTACAGATGCGAAAACAAACAAATACGGTCTTTCCCGGGCAAATGTAGGCTGGAGGGTTGATTGTCTGGGTGATATGGGTGGATTTGGTGATCCAAACTGGTCACATATGATGGACTACTATCCCCAGGGGATAATCAAT
>CAZKMH010000594.1:0-2691 GCA_964553395.1 uncultured Rikenellaceae bacterium
CCATAATTTTCCATTGTAATCATTTCATCTTTTCATTTCCCTGCATCATCATTTTGCAGTGGTTTAATGATTATCAATTTTGTATAAATTTCAACTGTATAAAATTAAATCTATTAGTACCGGGAGTCTTTACACAATTTCCTGACAGATTTACATCATTCACATATTTTATGATTTGGGTGGCTGATATTCATATGTTGCATAAAAAGAAGGCTTTGAGTCTATTTGGAAAGTCGTCCAATGTCTCATTGCTGAATACTATCACAAAATTAGTTTGACCTGTATCAACTGGCATGATAATTGTGCATTCAAAACATTGATTAACAACCTGCAACCATGAAAAAGACTGTGTTATTCTTTCTAACAATTTTCTTAATACTATTCTCATGCGAAAGGAATAATTCAGATCAATATTCTAATCCAATCCTTATAATTGGTGAAAACCTGGTGTACTCATATAATAACTTTGAATTGTATGACTCCTCGACTCATATGCTGTATTTTAAAACTGCTCAACCTGAAATTGTAAACCCTGAACAATCATCATTTGAGTTTTATGCGGATACTGTTAAAATATATCAAGGCAAATATTGGTCAGGATTTCAATCTTCTTTTCCTTCTGATCCATTTATCGCAAAATACCCATTCTTTTATCCAAATTATGTGATGAGATTTGAATATGTAGGTCAGGGGAATGACCCAAGAAACGATTACAGATTAATTTCAGCATTCAAAAATTGTGGTCTCTTACATTCCGGATTATCTGCGGAGATTAAAGAAATAGATATTAATGGATCTCAATTATCATTTTCATTTATTGTTACAAATAAAGACAAATCAGATCTTTTAATCCTTGATCCTGAAAAAATGGGACCTAATCTTTTTCATTACTTCACCAATGCACCTGTTTTTTTTAACACATCGCAGAAAAAAGTATATAGTTGCAGCATAGAATATCAGAGCCCCGCATCAGGAAATACCTGGGAAAGTGGTTGGTTATCAGTATTAAAATCGGGTGCTTCAAGACAATTTACTTTTAATTATTCAGTCGATCTTCCTTTCGCTTCAGGTATCTATAAAGTTTCGTACGAATTTCCAGGACTGTCTCATCAAATACCAAGAGACCAGCTATATCAAGGCAATAAACGAATCTGGTTAGGTGATATACTAATGACCAGGAGGATGACGATCCATTAAAACCACAAACACCTGACAAGGACAATGCTTGTCACAGTTTTTACACCACACTGTGTCATTTCGGATGTTAAGCTTGTCGGCGATAGCAAGTCCTTCATTTATAAATTTCATTAATGATTATACCGGACAAATTGAGCCACCTGATAAAATAAAAATGACCAACCCGGGTCCCAAAAACCCAGGTCAGTCATGTCTGGAATAAATTTAATTACTTTATCCGGAGTGGTTTAAGTCGTTTTTATTATCTGTTAATAATTTCTATTGCCTTTTCTAATAATTCATCTCGCCCGTTTTTAATATCTTCTATCGATGGTTTTATTTCTAAGTCAGGAACAATGCCGATTCTTTGTGTTTCTCTGCCATCAGGATAATATACTCCTATCCCACTAATCATTGTACTTATTCCACCAGGTATATTGATTTGAGATACATTTCCGTCTGCTCCTGCTGTTGTTGAACCAATTACAGTTGCATTAGGAGCAATTCTATAGGCCATCGCATGAAATTCTGCCGAACTTATCGAAGTCTCATTCGTTAAAATACATACCTTCCCGGTGTAATAGTCTTTGTTTTCTTTTCCTGCATTTAATGTCTTTGTAAAAATGAAAAGTCCCGGGGTAATTATGCTTCCGGTTGTGAACTTAACAAATGGTTTACTTTCTGGCATTAAATAACCGCTAAGGTCATAAATAGGAAAATCTGAGGGATAATTCCTGATATCTATAATCAGACCCATGGTATTTTGCATTGCCTTCCATATCTCAGGAAGATATGCTCTCTTCAGCGAGCCATTATTGATATAGGCAATGTTTTCCCTAATTAATTTAAAGCAGGTATCTGATACCTGCGGCCTGTTGTAAATATTAAGTTGTTTGGATGAATAGGTTTTCAGGGTCATGTTATACCTTATATCGTCCCTAAAGAACTCAATGGTTATCACTGTATCATTGGTTCTTAAAAGAGTTGGCGCAATATCTCTTAACTGTGTTGGATAGTTGGATGCCGGCGTTATTTTTAATTTATCTTTGACAAGATCTTCAACTTGTTTATTGTTAACCTTTGAAATTACATCTCCGGTTTTCAATCCTGATTCTTTCCCTGATATGTCATCATAGAAACCTGTTACAACAGCCTTGTTTTCAACAAAGGACAATTTAACAGGTGCATAATTTACACCTTTGTAATTGTTTAATATCTCATTATTACCCCAGATATTAGCGTGTGTGTCGTGCACTCTTGCAATAAGTTCCAGTATGGTCACTGTGTATTTGCTTTCATTATTTGCGACAATGATCTTAGGAATAAATTCTTCCAGCACATTTTTCCAGTCTTCTTCAATAAGGTATTTATATGGAAAGTAGTATTGAATTATGTTCCAATAACGATATAAAGCCAGTATGCGATAGCCTATATCCGGACATCTCATTAACGGATATGGTTTTTCATTTTTAAAAATTGGATTTCTTACATTTGGAACTAAACCAATATAAAAAT
>CAZKMH010000595.1:0-2690 GCA_964553395.1 uncultured Rikenellaceae bacterium
CAAAAGCAAAAAGTGTGACAAACAACTTACCCATATTGTCCGTGTTATAAGCAGGGTTTATTTCCCCGATTGTCTATAGCCAATTTTTGGTCTGGCTTTGGAATCTTCTTTAAGCATTTGTTGAATTGCAGTAAAGACGATCTTAAACTTTGCATCGTATTTTTGCTCAAGTTTTTCAATTTTATCAGCAAGGTCTTTATGGTCTTCGAGTAGTTGTCTGAGTTTTACAAAAGTCCTTAGGATTGCGATATTAACCTGAACTGCGATATTACTTTTCAAAACACTTGACAACATTGCAATCCCTTGTTCGGTGAAGGCAAAAGGTTTTGCACCGCCAAATACACTTTTAGATGGGATCACATTTTGTGATACCAGCTTATCGATTTCATCATTTGTTAATTCAAACATAAAGTCAGCGGGAAATCTATTGAGATTTCTTTTTACAGCTTGTTTTAACACTCTGGTTTCTACATTATAAAGCTTGGCTAAATCAGCATCAAGCATTACTTTTTCTCTTCGGATAAAAAAGATAAAACTAGCAATGGTTTTTTCTCGAAGAACAGGTAACTTACTCATAATCAAATGGTGTCACAAATTGTGATACCATAAAGATAATAAAATATGAAAAGATTTTGAAAAGGTTGTTATTTTAAAAACGGCCACCCACCTTGCTTATAACGGCCCGGCAATAAAGAGGGCCGAGCGTTAAGTCCCGACATGCTATGTCGGGATAGCGAGGTGCCAGACTGCAGGGGTGGCGAGGCAGGATCCATCATTTTCGTGAAGAGTTTCATAAGGCCGAAGGGAGCGAAGCATGCCGCTCCCGATAGCTATAGGGATTTTGCCTGCCGATAGCTATCGGCACAGGTAGAATCTGACTTGCATGCTGGCGTCATCGTGGTACAAACTTTCGGGTGGGCAGATGCGCGCTTTGCCCGACGTAGTGAAGCGAAGTTGGGTATCAGGGTTTGGCTCGCAGCAGGACTTTTCTAGAAAGCAGAAAACCTGCAAAAACCGTGACAAAAAAATGACTTTTATTGTCCGTGTTAGCTTGCGTACTTTATTTTTTTAATTATTAAATATTTGAGAAAGAAGGTTATCAAGTGATTCCTGGTTTTCTTTTGATTTACTTACTAATCGACTGATTATCTTCCCGTTCTTATCGATCACTATCGTTGCAGGGATTATTTGCACAAAATAGTTTTTATAGATGTCATCATCTGTTATATAGTTTGGACCTTTGGCATATTGTTCTGCAACAGGGACATGAAACCACATACCTGTACTATCATGGTTGACCGCATTAATCCATGCCTTTTTATCCACGTCCACCGAAACGGCGATTATTTCAAAACCCTTAGAATGGTATTCATTGTAAAGTGTTTTCAAATGGGGATTGCTTTCGCGACAAGGAACACACCAACTTGCCCAAAAATCTAATAGTACAACACTATTATCTTTAAACTGAGAAAGTGTTACAACTTGTCCGTTAATATCAACCGCTTTAAAATCAGGAGCCAGCGCCCCAATTTGAATATTTTCTTTTTTTCTTATATTCTCAAGAATTTTCTTGCCATAAATACTTCTCCTGATGGAAGGGCTTAATCCTTCGAAAACAGATTTGACAGAGTCGAAAGATATTACTTCGTTAGCATTTAACATATTTAAATAAACACCTGAAATAAACGAATTTGGATTGTCCGTTACATATTTAATCTCAATGGAATCAATTTTTTCCCGAGTGCTTGTCAATGCATTATTTATTTTTTCAATTTCTTTCTCTAATAAGATTTTTCCTGAATCGTTTTCTATTTTACCTATGCTATCGTTGATTTTGTTCATTTGAACACTCAAAACTGAGATTTTTTCATAAAGTGGTTTTATCATTTCGAATAATAAATCATCTTCGTTTTGTGTCTTAGATCCAGTCATTTTAAATTTCGGCTTCTGATCTTTGAAAATAGAAATTTTCATTTTTCGAGGTTCAAAATACACAACAGCCAATTCTGAACCATCCCCATCTCTTAAAGTAACTTGAGTAGGCTCCAGTATCTTACCTGTAAAATAGAATTTGCCATTTTTTATGTTTGCTGTATCCCTAATAAGAGTAGGCTCATAATAATAGGTTAAAACTATTATTCCCGAATCTTGTCCATTAATTTCTCCTTGCAATGTGAATTTTTGGGCTTTTTTGTCCCCATGAGAAGTACACGAAATAATCAAGGTAAGAAGAGTCACGTAGAATAATGATGTTTTCATAGATAAATTGGTTTCGTAATATCATTAAAATTTTTCTCAATTTACGGCAATCTGGTATCATTAATGGCAATTTTGATAACATAAAGAAACTTAAGCTGTCTCTCTGTCATAGCATGATAAACTTTCTAGAAAGCAGAAAACCCGCAAAAACCGTGACAAAAAAATGACTTTTATTGTCCGTGTTAGGTTTAGGCTGTTTATTCCGACAATAGCTGGATCTGTCTGCGGTTATATTTATTTATCAATGGATGAAACTTCTCCTCCATTTTTAGTGATGGAACATATTTCTTAAGTGAATCATCATATTCAATCAAATCGTCAAGTCCGAATTTTGATGCAAAAGAAAAAATGTGTTGTTCCAAGCTATCACTTTCTTTATACAATTTGTCTTCTTTAGTCTTATAGCTGTTGGCTACCCACTCACCAAAATA
>CAZKMH010000596.1:0-2689 GCA_964553395.1 uncultured Rikenellaceae bacterium
AGAATACGAGGAAGCGGTTCACCCAGAAAACGTATGAGTCTTCGGTACGAACCGAATATCGCCGGCATCGGATCGCGTACCGTAGACGTTCGACCGGATCGTGCCCCTTGGGAAGCGGGACGTCGGGGGGCGGAGAGGGGGCCGGAATCCGGATCGTCCCGGCCCACTCTTGACCGAAGACGCTACCGAGGAGTATCGTCAGGGCATCGGTTGCCTGCTCCACCTGCCAAGGATCGATCCCTGGCAAGGAGGCGAGTTTGGTAAGGAATCCCTCGGCGTCCTCGCGAGATGCCACGTGAAGGGTCCTGCCGGAAAGGTAGGCGACGAATCGTCTTACCCAGATAAAATACCACTTCAAACGCGATTCGGGACGACACCGCAAGCTGAGGGCCTTACGGAACGGCGCGGCCCACGCCTCCGGAACGCCAACCCGATCAGCATCGTCGAAAACGTTCCCCATGGAAATACCCCCGGCCGTTTCCCGGGGAACCCAGCAAAGACCATGCTATACAGCGCGGTCCATATCCATCTCCACCCCGCACTGTCTAAGAAAGGTACTATACGGCCCGGTCTGGGCACCTGTCCCAGCCCGTTCCGTCTAATCAACTGTTAGACTCGTGGATTATTTATAGGAGCATTAAAAACAATAATTATGAAGAGCAATAATGACAAAGTCATTGGGATCGCATGGTACAAGAAAGAGCAATGGTTTATATTAAGGCAAGTAGCAGAGAACCCTAATGATATAGAAGATGCTTATGAGGAATGGCTAAATAATGCAATTAAATTAAAAAAGGCATTGATTGATTCAGGATTAGCAGTTGATGAGGTGGATATTGATATTCAAGATGTAATAATTTGGTGCAAGAAAGGCAATAAAACTATTAACTCAAATAGTATTTCAGAATACGTCGTATTCAAGCTTAGGGAGAAAAACACAAATTGAGTCTAACAACAGGCTGAAGCTGACGGCTCACTTGGGGATATTCTTGAGTGCCCGCAGCTTAGGCTGAGCGTTATGCTGTCAAATTTATGATAGTAATGTGGAGAAGATAATGGCTGAAATAATTCCGTTCCCATCAAAACCTGTCAGGGACTGGAAATTTATATCCGAGACTATTAATAAAGCGCTTATTGAAAGTGGTGCAAATAAGGATATGCGCGATGTAGTAACTGAACGCGTTAAAGTACTTTTTGATAAAATTAACAATGGCATAGAATATAATATAAAATTACCTATTCCTAGTGGCACAACGCAAGTACAAATTGATGATATGAAAAAAGCAATAGAAGAAGGAATTATGGAAGGAATGAAGCAAATACAAGAAATGGTTGGCAAGGTACTAGTAGACAAGATGTTGTCAGAGATATACTTATACCGTCTAGAAAAAGAAGGTAAGATCGAAAAATAGTTATTGCAGCATAACAACAGGCTGAAGCTGACGGCTCACCTGGGGAACATCGTGAGTGCCCGCAGCTGATATGGGTTGACCGATCAAGTGTAAATTTCGGGGTCTCTGTTTTTTCGCTCGTTGTTGTTGTACCTCCTTTTGCAGCGGGAACGGGGACGAGGGGATCACGACGATGATCATGCTGATATGCGCGGGTTTTGGTTCTCACCGCATGACAATGATCCGTCGGGAGCTGCCTCGTTCTTAGCACGCGAGTTCGTCTGGGGGACTTATCGCCAAGCTGCGCCGAGGGTTCTCCTTCATCGGCCCTCGTCCCCGTCCCCGCCGCAAAAGCCCGTAAAATGGGGGTCGATCGGTTTCTGTGTCGATTATCCTCTCCCAAGCGCCCAGATGAATCCGGCCAGTTCTCTCGCCACGGCGACGGCGGCGATCCCCTTCGGTTTTCCTCTTCCGAGCAATTTCATGAACTTCCTGTGGAGCGCGTCGTGTCGACGGCGGTGGTCCTCGCCATCGGTGTGACGGCGACAGGCGAACGAGAGGTTCTGGGGCTGGACGTGGGCCCCTCCGAAGACGGGGGGTTTTGGCTCCAGTTCCTTCGCAGCTTGGTGTCCCGTGGCTTGAAAGGGGTTCGCCTGGTGACCAGCGATTCCCATCAGGGCTTGAAGAACGCGATTGCGGCGACGTTGTCGGGGACCTGCTGGCAGCGGTGTCGGGTGCACTTCATGCGCAACGCCCTCTCCCACGTTCCCAAGGCCTCGGCGATGATGGTGGCGGCCACGATCCGGACGGTCTTCGCCCAACCGGACGCGACAGGTGCGAGGGATCAGTGGCGCCGTGTGGCGGACTCCTTCCGGGGCCGCTTTCCCCGCCTGGCGGAGGTGATGGACAATGCGGAAACCGACGTGTTGGCCTACACAACGTTCCCGGTGGAGCATTGGAAGCAGATCTGGTCGAACAATCCGCTGGAACGGCTCAACAAGGAGATCAAACGGCGCACGAACGTTGTGGGGATCTTCCCCAATCCCGATTCGATCGTCCGTCTGGTTGGTTCTGTGCTTTCCGAGCAGCATGATGAATGGCAAGTATCGAAGCGCTACTTCAGCGCGGAGTCGCTGGCGAAGGTGACGGGGAGGTTCGAAGAGATCCCCCTCCCGCTAGCAGCTGCGAGATAAGTCGACGATGAGAACCACTTCGACGATTTACACACTTGACGGGACATGACCCTGCTTTCATGATTACAGCGGGAATTGGGGCCATCTTAATTTAATAAACATCTC
>CAZKMH010000597.1:0-2028 GCA_964553395.1 uncultured Rikenellaceae bacterium
ATGGTATTTTGATGCCGGAAGGACAGTAAAATATCCTACAAATGCAAGTCCTTCAAGGTTTTCGGCTCATGTTGAGAGAGAGGAAACAACCGGAACCCGGCCCTTTTTTGAACTTTTTGATATAGGATCAGATCCATGGGAACTGACAAACCTGGGCGGAAAGGAAGAATATAGTCAGATAGTGCAGAAACTCTCGAAAGATCTGTTCGGTTGGATGAAATCTGTGGATGATCCTCTCCTGAAAGGGCCGATTGCGACTCCTTATTATGAAAGATCTGTTGAAGAACTTATTAAGAAAACCGCTAAATAAATACTAAAGATGGGCACTGTTAATAAAATAACAATAGTGTTGGCAATCCTGTCTTATCTGCTTTCGGGAAGTTGTAATTCCATTGAAGAAAACACAATTACCTGCAAAAAAATATACTGGGGTGACATACATAATCACTGTAATGTGGGGTATGCAAAGGGATCCCTGGAAAGAGCATATGACATTGCTCAGAGTCACCTTGATTTTTTCTGTTTTACCCCTCATACTCAATGGCATGATAGGCCGGATACCGGCAATTATCAAAGTTTTACGGAAGGATTTCAAAAGGCAAAAAATGACTGGTGGAAGGTCGTAAAATACGCAAATGACTTTTATAAGCCGGGAATATTTGTGTCATTTATTGGTTACGAATGGCATTCCAGTTCATATGGCGATAACTGCATAATCATGCCGGGGAATAAAGGAGATTTATTATATCCCGGAGATATTAAGGAATTGCAGTCTGTTGCTAAAGAGAATAATGCTTTACTGATCCCGCATCACCCGGCATATATGAAAGATAATCGCGGACAAAACTGGGCATTCCTTGGACAGACAGATATTACACCGGTTGTTGAAATTATCTCGGAGCATGGAAATGCTGAATCAGACAGAAGCCCGATTCCATATATCCTTCATAGTCATGGGGGAAGATACACAAGAAACACGATTCAATATCTGTGGAGTCAGGGAAAACAGGTTGGTATAGTTGGAAGCTCGGATGATCATTTTGGTTATCCCGGAGCATATGGCGAGGGACTTGTTGCAGTTTATGCAGATACGCTGACCCGTGAATCAATTATGGAAGCTATTAAAAACAGACGTACCTATGCGGTCAACGCTGACAGAATTGAACTTGATTTCAGACTAAATGAGCATTTCATGGGTGAAAGCATTCCTTTTAAATCAGGAAGGGAAATTTCAGTAAAAGTAAAAGGGAAGGATGTTATTGAAAGGGTAGAGGTTTTGCGGAATAATAGTGTGATTTATAGAGATTATCCATGTGACAGGAAAATAAAGGATACAAGCTGGGATAAACCTGTTCTCTGTCGTATTGAATTTGGATGGGGACCCTGGAGTGCATTTAACATTACGCGAACAGTGGACTGGACTTTTGATGTCAATATTAAAAATGGAAAAATAATCTCCGCCACACCTTGTTTCCAGTCAGGACCATTCGATGAAAACAGGAGGAATTTAATTGCCAGTCTTGATGATTATCATTGTAAATTTCAGTCTTATACTTCACGGAAAGATGCTTTTGAGTCAAAGCCGACAAACAGCATTATCCTGGAAATTCAGGGATCCCCTGAAACCGAATTGGATATATCACTATCTCAGCCTGTTGTGAAAAATCACAAAATTCTGCTGCACGAACTGGAAGAATCAAGCGATATTTTCTATACGGGCAATATGCCTTTAGAATCAGTATTGTTACATCGTATTGTGTTTAACGAAAATTACCAGACAGATTTCAAATTTAAGGATAAATCTGAAACAGAAATTACTGATTGGTACTATGTTCGTGTTGTGCAGACAAATGGCAGTCTGGCATGGTCCAGTCCGGTCTGGGTAAACAAGAAAGAAAATTAGAATATGGATTTGCAAAAATTATCAAATGCAACGTTAGCAGCAGGTTGGTGCATAGCTTCTGCAGGCTTGACCGGTTGTAATAAAGACCAGCCGGTTAAACCGAATATCGTACTGGTAATGGCTGA
>CAZKMH010000597.1:2038-2683 GCA_964553395.1 uncultured Rikenellaceae bacterium
TATAATGGCCATCTTGTGCTTAAAACCCCAAACTTTGATGAAATGGCCAGGACAGGATTGTGCTTTAATCGGTTTTATGCAGCAGCACCCGTCAGCTCCCCGACACGCGGCAGCGTAATGACCGGCCGCCATCCAAACCGATTTGGTTGTTTCAGCTGGGGAAAGACCATTCGTCCACAGGAAGTAACTGTGGCTGAGGCCCTTAAAACTGCCGGATATATTACAGGACATTTTGGGAAATGGCACCTCGGATCTGTACGGAAAGAGAGCCCGATCAGCCCGGGTAACAGCGGATTTGATGAATGGTTCTCAGCTCCAAACTTTTTTGACAATGATCCCATTTTAAGCAGGGAGGGGAAAGCAGTACAAACATACGGTGAAAGCTCTATGGTTACTGTTGATGCAGCTATTGAATTTTTACAAAAGCATGCGCATAAGCAGCAGCCATTTTTTGCTGTAGTCTGGTTTGGTTCTCCGCACAATCCTCACCTGGCAACAGAACAGGATCGTGAACCTTACCTCGGACTGGAAGAAAAACTGCAGCATTATTATGGTGAGATAACAGGAATGGACCGGGCTTTTGGTAAGCTGAGGCAGGAACTGAAGACCCTGTGAGGGGGGAGACGGAATGAGTCGGGTGATCGG
>CAZKMH010000598.1:0-2683 GCA_964553395.1 uncultured Rikenellaceae bacterium
TATTCTCCGGCCCTGACCGCTTCAATAGAGGCGTTAAGCGCCAGCAGGTTTGTTTGACGCGCCACCTCTCCAATAAAATCAGCAACCTTACCTACCCTTTGGAGACGACCATTAAACTGCTCAAAACGAGTGCCCAGCTCTTCCACCTTTGAAAAGAAATCCTTCATAAGCATAAGGGCATCACCAGCCTGGCTTGATCCGCGACGCGCGGTCCCGCATCGCCTCGAACTCCGGAAAGGCGGCGATCGCCGCGTCGCGGTGGGCCTGGAACCGCCCCGTGGTCCGCCCGAGCGCTTCCTGCAGCGTCTTGTCGAGGAGCGCTTTCCTGGAGTTCCGCCCGAACGCGTTCGCGTTGAGCTCCATCAGCGGCCGCCCGCTCTTCGGATCGTCCCGGGCGGCCGCGCATCCTCCGAAGCGGCATCAGCCGCGAAGGAAGACAGACCCCCGGTACCCCCCGCGAGGATTTCGGCGAGATGGATCGCCTTCACCGGGTATCCGAACCGCGAGATCAGCCCGCCGATGTTCAGCAGGCACCCGAGGTCCCCGGAGGTGACGTACGACGCGCCGGTCGCGAGGATCCGCTCGACCTTGCGCTCCGTCATCTTGCAGGAGATCTGCGGGTTCTTGAGGGAGAAGACGCCCCCGAAGCCGCAGCACCGGTCGCTCTCCTCCATCTCGACGAACTCGACCCCGGGGACGGCGCGCAGAAGCTTCCGCGGGGCCTCGACCACCCCGAGCCCCCGCCGCAGGTGGCACGAGTCGTGGTACGTCACCTTCCCCGAAAAATCCGATTTCGGGTCGGTCACGCCGAGCACGTCGACGAGGAACTGGGAGAGTTCGAAAATGCGATCGCCGACCGCCCGGGCGCGCGCGAGCGTCCGGGGCTCGTCGCGGAACAGGACGGGGTAGCCGTGCTTCACCATCGCCGCGCACGACCCCGACGGGGTGACGATGGGACCCTCGTCGGGAAAGGTGAGGAGAAACTTCCGCGCCATCGCGCGGGCTTCCTTCCGGTTCCCCGAGTTGAAGGCGGGCTGGCCGCAGCACGTCTGGGAGAGGGGGACGCGCACCGTCGCCCCGAACCGCTCCAGCACCTCCACGGTCGCGTTGCAGACCCCGGGGGAGAAGGCGTCGGCGAGGCAGGTGAAGAAAAGGGAAACGGGGATGGGCCCCTTCGGATCCATCCCCGCATTATACGGCATTCGCGTCCCCCCACGATGGAACGATCCTTCCGGGGGAGAATTCCGGTGCGGAAGGAGGGGATTCTTGTCACACCTCTCTCCCGGAAGGATATCAGAGCGCAGGGGCTACAACGCCTCCTTCCCCCGTTCCCCGGTCCGGATGCGGACCACCTCCTCGAGGTCGTACACGAAGATTTTCCCGTCGCCGATCTTGGCGGTGCGCGCGGCGGTCAGGATCCGTTCGACCACCGCGGGCACCAGTTCGGCGGGGACGGCCGCCTCGATCTTGACCTTGGGCAGAAAGTCGACCACGTACTCCGCCCCGCGGTAGATCTCGGTGTGCCCCTTCTGACGCCCGAACCCCTTCACCTCGAGGACGGTCATGCCGGTGACGCCCGCCTCGTTGAGCGCCTTCTTCACCTCGTCGAGCTTGAACGGCTTGATGATCGCTTCGATCTTCTTCATCGGACCTCTCCTTTTTCCGTATTCCTTCTCGCTCCCATGGGCACGCGGCCTACCAGCTGTATCCCGCCTCCCCGTGCTCAGAGAGGTCCAGTCCCATCCGCTCTTCCTCCTCCTCGACCCTGAGCCCCATCGTCTTGTCGAGGATCTTGAGGAGGATCAGGCTCACGACGAAGGAGTAGACGAGGGAGACCCCGGCGGCGAGCGCCTGGATCGCGAAGAGCTTCGGGTTGCCGTAGAAGAGGCCGTTCGCGCCGGCCGCGTTCACCGCGACCGTCGCGAAGAGCCCCGTGGCCAGGGCTCCCAAGGTCCCGCCGACGCAATGGACGCCGACGACGTCGAGCGAGTCGTCGAATCCGAGCCGTCCCTTGAGCATGATGGCGCTGTAGCAGACCGCGCCCGCCGCGGCCCCGATCAGCAGGGCCGCCAGCGGCGTCACGAAGCCCGACGCGGGAGTGATGGCGACCAGCCCCGCGACACACCCCGACGCCGCCCCGAGGACCGTCGGCTTCCCGCGGTGGAGCCACTCCACGAAGGTCCACGAGAGGGTCGCGGTGGCGGCGGCGATGTGGGTCGCAACGAAGTCCGAGGTCGACAGCTCGCCGGCGGCGAGCGCGCTGCCCGCGTTGAAGCCGAACCAGCCGAACCAGAGGATGGCCGCCCCCAGGACCGTCATCGGCAGGTTGTGGGGGGCCATGTTGTCCGTCCCCAACCCCTTGCGCTTCCCGACGACGAGTGCGGCCGCCAGGGCGCTCACGCCCGAGGTGATATGGACGACCGTGCCCCCGGCGAAGTCGAGGGCGCCCAGGTTCCGGATCCACCCTCCGATCCCCCAGACCCAATGGGCCACGGGGTTATACACGAGAAGGGCCCACAGCAGGGTGAAGACGAGGTAGGTGGAGAACCGGAACCGCTCCGCGAACGCCCCGGTGATCAGCGCCGGTGTGATGACCGCGAACATCATCTGGTAGATCATGAACGCCTGGTGGGGGACAGTGGCCGCGTAATCCTTGAAAGGTGCCAGACCCACTCCGGAGAGA
>CAZKMH010000599.1:0-2658 GCA_964553395.1 uncultured Rikenellaceae bacterium
AGCATCTTTCAAAACTTCAATTGACTTAATGTCATTCGGGTTAATGTCGGTCAGATTTCCGCCATACGGAATCCCGTCAAGAATGATCAGTGGCTCATTATCGGCTGTAATGGAGTTTCGGCCTCTGATCATGATACTCTGGTCAGGATCAGTACCCGAAGTGCTTGTGTGGATGAATACTCCCGGAATGGAGCCCTGGATTGCCTGTGTGACATTCAGGTTAGGTACCATCTGGAGCCTTTCCTGAGGAAGGGAAGAAACAGTCCCGGTTATGTCGCTCTTCTTTTGAGTTCCATAACCAACAACTATTACCTCGTCCAGCCCGGTGATCTCGGCTTCGAGTATGACATCAATTACGGTCCTGCTCCCGACTGTGGTTTCCTGGGTGACATAACCGACAAAAGAGAAAATAAGGGAAACATTACGGTTGGCAACTTCAATGGAATACTTCCCGTTTGCATCGGTTGCCGTCCCCTCAGTGGTCCCTTTAATTACGATAGTCGTCCCCGGCATAGGGGATCCGCCCTCGTCGGTGACCGTCCCTGTTACAGTAACTCTCTGTGCAAATACTGACGTTGACGCCAGAAAACAGAGGATCATCAAAAGGTTCTTCATAATTTAATGGTTTGGTTAGTAAAGAATTTATAAATACAAGATAATAATTAAAAGAAGTTTGCCGAATTAAATTTAATCAAAATTAATATATTAGTTCTGTTTATCTTGAACGTACTGAGTACTTCTGACTTCTGACTTCCGACTTCTGACTTCCGCTTAATCTAAATCTATGTGAACAGAAAAGTTGCACTCAATTAAATCCCGGATTTTGTGGCATGGCTTTAGTAATATTAGCATCAATTACTGCCTGCGGGATCGGAAAAAGTGTATCTCTCCGGACGATATTTTCTCCACCAAAATGGTTATTGGCATTAGTTCTTTCAAACCATTTATGAGTTCTCAGCAAAGTATACCTGCGCTGTTCTTCGAGGAAAAGTTCGCGGGACCTTTCATCCAGAATGAAATCGAGATTTATATCAGCTGCCGTGACAGGACTTGCATTGGCTCTGCTCCTTAATATATTTATTGTGGTTGCTGCATCGTCAGGCAGACCAAGTTTGAACTGTGCTTCAGCTTTAAAGAGATATGTTTCGCCAAGTCTCAAAGCAATATAATCATCAAAATTCGGACTCTGAGTCACATTATCCGGATTAGTACCTTCCACTTTCCTGGAATATGGCCAGTTAGTCCTTTGCCAGGTGGCAGGAGTGAGGTCGTTACTCCAGTTAAGCCATATCGTATCACCGTATTGATAAGTGGGCGGCAATTTATCTGCTGCATAGGGTGCATTTCCTGCAGCATCTTTTAATATGAAGAACTTCCTCATCGCATAATTTGAACCCCGGTCGTCATTATCAGCATAGAGATCAATGGCAAATTTTGTGGGAGCTGTATAGGCTTTGCCTCTTCCGCCTCTCTCATATGTAATCTGCAAAGGAACTACCCCGCCAATTTTTATATCCATGAACCTGCCCTGGTGATGAGCGCGTGTACAAGGGTCAGATCCTCCCCCGATTGTTTCGAACTCAAATTGCCATACCCATAAAGCTTCTGTATTACCCTCTTCCCGGTTCTTGTTGCCTTTATAAAACATATCCATAAAAACAACTCCCGGCTGAGCTTTCTTCACTCCATATCTGGCAGTAATGAGTTTATATGAGGGGTTATTGATTACCTGGTTTGCATAATAAAGTGCACTATCAGGCTTATTATTAACCAGATACATTTCAGAAAGATAATGCTGAACAGCTCCTTTGCTCAATCTGCCCGGGATGAAAGGTTCCACAGGAATATACTGTTCGGCAAATTTAAGATCTGAAATAATTTGTTTCCTGACATCTGCAACAGGAGTGCGATCCCAGTCTGTTTTAATTGTCGATCCAAGCGATTCTTCAAGGTTTAACGGTACATCTCCCCAGCAATACGTGAGGTGACGATAAGCCCAGGCCCTTATAGCTTTTGCTTCCGCCATAACCCTGTTTTTATTTTCATCAGCTGAAGCACCTGATCCCGACCAGTCAATATCAGTTCTCTTTTCTGCCTGGTTTATAATTGTATTTGTTGCATTAACTATGCCGTATAACCACGCAAATACATCTTCGAAATAAGAACTGGAGGGATTGTTAAGGTCACCCCAGAATGATCCGATTACACCAAATCCCTGCCGCCAGTTTGCACAAAGATTATCCGTTCCGCAGGTAAACATACTTGAAGTAAAATCGATACTGCCGTTATGTTCAGCCCTGATCAGCGAATAGGCTCCGTTTAAACCGGTTTCAAAACCGGCCAGACTTGAATATAATGTTTCAGATGTAATTAAATGAGGCGGCTTTTCGTTAAGTGAATCTGACTCACATCCTGCAAGGAATATCACATAAAACAGAGCCGTGATAATATTAATTGATTTTGTTTTCATGTTTTTAACATTTAAAATTTGGATTCAACTTTTATCAAAATCCCAGGGATAATCCCAGTACATATTCCTTTTGCAACGGGATAACCTCAGTGCCGGTTAATTCAGGATCAAGACCACGCCACTTTGTAAAAGTCATAAGATTTCTTCCGGTGATAAGGATAAAAAATTCGATGATCAGGGCCTCTGTC
>CAZKMH010000600.1:0-2645 GCA_964553395.1 uncultured Rikenellaceae bacterium
ATTAACCTCGATGTAAGGCTCTGTCATCCCCCCGGCAGCGTGCACATCATTGAAAAAATCCTCGAAGATTTCAAATCCGGCAGAACATCCCGGGCACCCTTCTGGATACAGAGACAGGGCCGGTTTATCCATATCGAATACTTTGCCCTCCGTGATGAGAACGGGCAATATCTGGGAACACTCGAAGTTTCGCAGGACCTGACAAATGCCCGGACCCTGGAAGGCGAAAAAAGAATTCTTTCTTACACTGATAAAAAAGAGTAAGCCATGATAAAACTGATAATTACACCAAAGACAAAGATTTATGACCTTCTTGAAGCTTACCCGGAACTGGAGGATACTTTGATAGCGTCGGCGCCTGAGTTTAAAAGACTGAAAAATCCTGTCTTACGGAAGACTATTGCCCGCGTCACCAACATCAGCCAGGCAGCCGTTATAGCCAACCTTAACGTAGAAGAACTGGTAAACAAGCTTCGTGAAAAGGTTGGCCAGGGTAATATTGGGCAATCGGGCGAAACCGGTACAAATTACGTTACAGCCCGTCCGGACTGGTTCAACAGGGATGCAGTTGTGAACACCATTGATATCCGTGAAATGTTGAATAAAGGGGAACAGCCTGTACATGAGGTGCTTGTAGCAATAAAAAAACTGAATGAAGACGAGATCCTGGAAATAATTGCACCGTTTGTTCCTGCACCATTACTTGATAAAACATTAGGTCTTGGTTACAAACACTGGCTGGATAAAAAGGCTGAAGGAGAATTCGGGGTATATTTCAGGAAATAATTCTAATTAAGCTTAATTTCATTTCCTGACTACATACCAGTTATTCCGGATATCACGGTCAGGCTTTTTGACCTCAATGTCAATTTGCTTCCTTCAGCATTAATCTGAATCCGTAAACCCGAAGTTCGCCCTGCAGAAAATCCAGGTCTCCGGATCTTTTAAAACCAATGTTCTCGTACATTTTCCATGCTGTTTGCATCGCTTTTGTTGTATGAATAATAACCTGGTCCAGATTTTTATTTTTTGCTCTGGTTATACATTCAAGTGTTAAAAGTTTCCCGATTCCCTGTCCTCTCAGAGCCGGATTTACTGCCAGCAATCTGAATCCGGCAGCATTTTTCTCTAGGGTTGCAGTTCCGCCGGAACCATAATATTGCATATTATTGAAAAAAACGACCGCTCCTGCAATTTCATTCTCAGGCGAAACAGCTACCAAAAGCTCCGTTCCAGGCCTGGATGTGAAGTCACCCACGTTAGCAAGCATTTTGTAATAATCAGGCTGTTCATTCTGTTTTGGAAATCCTTCAAGTTGTGAATAGACCTGAATCAATAATCTGCCAATCTTTTCAAACTCGGATGTGGTCGCATTTCTCACCTTGTATTCCCGTTTGTCCATTTTCATGATTTTGATTTATTTTAGAATCGAAAATTTGATTGTTTTTAATTGACCCGTATGTTCCCGTCTCCTGGTTCATTCCAGTATTCCCGGCTGAGGTTTTTTACCTTCAGAAGCCCATTTCCTTAATAGATCAAAGGCTTTCATGGTCTCCAGGGAAGTGAAGCTGCAATGAGCCTGCCCATTTGTATAGAGGACAACAAGATTTGATTTCTTTCCCTGATCCTGAACCATATTATCATATGAGATAACTGCCATGCTTGCAGGGATCAGCTGATCATAAATTGTATGCAACAGCAGAGTGGGACGGTCAATTAGACCGGATCTGTCATAATTTTTAAAGAAATTCTCTGTTCCGGGTGTCATTAAAAGTCGCTCAACTTTCCGGTTAAGTTCCCAGTCGTCGGGGAAACCGCTATACTGGGTATTTGTATTATCGAACGGACAACCTCCGGCCTGACTGCCAATGTCGCGAAGTATCCCGTCATTGAATCTGATCACCCTCGCAAGGTCCTTTGGCTTTAGTTCAAAGCGCCCGGCAATGGCTGCAGCCAGCAGGGTGTCTTTTTTTATAGCCTCCTCAACTGCTTCCACCATAACCGGCAATGCAGATCCATTGAACACAGAATCAAGAGGAGGGATCACTCCGGGAAATAGCGCTGAGAAAACTGCGTTGATGTCAAATGTCATCTTTAAATGAATGTATGGGCGGCTTGCAAGGGGACACATCGGCATGGCCCCGTTATAATGCTGTTGGAAATTTTCAATGGTTGCCAGTGTTATCCCGCCACCCATTGAATGACCTGTAATAAAGCATGTATCGGGTTTACCGTACTTCGAAACAAAATATTGCCGGAGTGCTTCAGTGTCATCAACACCTTCGGTCAGTGCCCATCCCGATTTCCTGTACGATGAACGTGCAACTGCATAACCCCTGTCAAGAAAAGGCACGAAATTCATATCAGCTGACGGATTCTGGAAACTCCCGGAAGTATGCATAACTGACGGAGATTCATACCCGTGGGCATACATTAGGAGGTTATTGTTCCATTTTGAAGGGATAATGATCCTGAACAATGCACCGTTAATCCTGCCGGTATCTATCCGGTATGAACTGACCTCCTGTGCCTGACACAGGCAAGGGCTTAATAATACACCCAAAATTACTGCAGAAAAAAAACTGTTTTGCATATTGACAGGATTTTAAAATAATGCTGTTTAACCAAATTTAGTTAATTTGCAG
>CAZKMH010000601.1:0-2641 GCA_964553395.1 uncultured Rikenellaceae bacterium
CCTTAGGTTCACGGCTAGGAGGGCCGGGGGGTGAGTACATGCAGCCAGAGAAGATGGTTAGCTGCACAACGCGTTACTATTTAAGAATAAGATATTTACTCATACTATCAATAAACGAAAATACATCTGAAGCTGCAGTCTCTTTGTCAGTATTGTATTCGCAGGTCAGGGCTTCAATCAGCTCTTCAATACTTTTTTTACCATCAATCAGTTCCCAGATATAGGCTCCGGTTTCATTGAGGGTATAAACACTGTTCATATCGGCAATATTGTTTGTCACCGGAACAAGCACATATTCGTTGCCGGTTTTCCTCGTAACTATTGAAGATGAACGGGAAGGGACAGATTTCAGCTCAGCCATAATATCCTTATCTGATTCAAATGTATGAAATTAATGCTTCATTTTCTTACCTTCGCAGAAACAGGAATTATGACCAGAAAGGACAGGAAGAAGAAGAATTCAGGGATATCATCAGAACAGGCCACCGAACAGATACTTTCATTTTTATCACGCGGTCCCCAGCAGGGATTCAACTTTAAGCAAATCGCCAAACGACTGAATATCAATGATCCATCTGAAAAGCAAATACTTTCGGAGGTACTCAGGACACTTCAGGGGAAAGGCACCATCGAGGAAGTTAACAGGGGAAAGTACAGGACTAAAGCCACACGTGGTTACGTGATAGGAACCGTCGACATGACAAGAATGGGATATGGTTTTATCACTTCTGACGAGATGAAGGAAGACATTTTCGTATCGGCCAAAAACCTGCGTACTGCCCTTCATGGTGATAAGGTAAAAGTATGGCTATTTGCAAGGAAGAAGGGGTCAAGGCCGGAAGGGGAGGTTGTGGAGATAATAGAAAGGTGGCGTACATCATTTGTCGGAACAGTCGAGATAATGCCAAATTTCGCATTCCTGCTTCCCGATAATAAGAATATGCCTTTCGACCTGTTCGTTCCGCTGTCAAAGCTAAACGGAGCCAAACAGGGACAGAAAGCTGTTGCAAGGGTTATTGACTGGGATCCGAAATCTAAAAATCCTGTTGCCGAGATAATAAATGTCCTCGGGGAACCCGGGTTACATGAAACTGAGATGCATGCCATCCTTGCAGAATTTGAACTGCCGTATCATTTTACTTCTGAAGTTGAAAATGATGCTGAACAAATACCTGCTGAGATAACGGAGAAAGATATTATGTCGCGTCGTGATTTCAGGAACATTCCGACTTTCACTGTCGATCCGGCTGACGCACGCGACTTCGACGATGCCCTTTCATTAAAACGACTTGACTACGGGAATTGGGAAATCGGAATTCACATTGCCGACGTAACATTTTATGTTAAACCTGAAACGCTTACGGAAAAAGAGGCACAGCAGCGCGCAACATCAGTATACCTGGTCGACCGCGTGGTGCCAATGTTACCGGAAAGATTATCGAATAATATCTGCTCGCTGAATCCGGGAACGGATAAATTAACCTATTCGGCCGTCTTTGAACTGAATGATAAATCTGAAGTGCTTAATGAGTGGTTTGGCAGGACAATAATTAATTCCAACAAACAATTTTCATATAAGGAAGCGCAGCTGGTTATTGACACAGGGGAAGGCCCTATGAAAGAACAGGTACTTGTTCTTCATAAGCTGGCACAACAGCTACGTAAAAAAAGGTTTGCATCCGGCTCCTTTGAATTTGAAAAGACCGAAGTGAAGTTCGAACTTGATGAAACCGGCAAACCTCTGGCAATCACATTCCGGGAAATGGGCACTGCCAATCAGCTGATAGAGGAATTTATGCTGCTTGCAAACAAAAGGGTTGCGGAGTATGTCGGGAAACAGCTTAAGGGAAAAACATTCGTCTACAGGATCCATGACAAGCCCGATCCTGAAAAGATCAGCAACTTCAGCAATTTTGTTAAGCGCTTTGGTTATAAGCTTATCGGGGATGACAGTACATCCCTTCCGAAGGCAATGAACAAACTGCTGAATTCAGTGGCCGGGAAAAAGGAACAAAACATCATAGAGACCCTGGCACTCAGGGCAATGGCCAAAGCTGTCTACTCAACAGACAATATCGGTCATTACGGTCTTGCGTTCAAATATTACACACATTTTACATCACCCATAAGACGGTACCCCGATATGATGGTACACAGGCTTCTGACATCATACCTTAACAGTGAGATGCCGGGAGGTAAAGACAAGTATGAAAAGCTCAGCGACCATTCATCCAAAATGGAAAGACTTGCTGCCGAAGCTGAACGAGCCTCTGTAAAATATAAGCAGGTGGAATTTATGAGCGACAAGACAGGCAGAGAGTTTGATGGAGTGATCTCAGGTGTGACAGAGTGGGGTATTTATGTGGAAATAACTGAGAACCAATGCGAAGGAATGATAAATATCCGGGAGCTTGGAGATGACTATTATGAATATGATGAGGAGAATTACTGCCTGAAAGGCCGTATGAATGGTAAGGTTTATACGTTGGGTGACAAGGTAAGAATTGAGGTAGTAAAAGCAGATCTGCAGAAGAAACAGTTGGATTTCAAACTGGTCTGACCTCCGGAGTCTCCCTCCGGTCTGCCTCAATTATTTCCAGCAGCTTCCCCACCGCCTCTTCCTCCGGAACATTTTTGATCA
>CAZKMH010000602.1:0-2636 GCA_964553395.1 uncultured Rikenellaceae bacterium
CCTCGATTACTAGTCAGGAGGCAAAAATCCTGATTACCAGCATTATATTGGATTAATGAACGAAATAGGCTATAATGGCTATTTTACTTTTGAGCTCTGCCATCCTGTTCTCAATGAAGACCATACTCGTGGCGATATCCAATATGTCGATAACCAGGTAAAACTTGCCAGAGAATTCTTCGCCAAAATATTAGGCAAATAGAATACTTGTAAAAACCGCTATTATTGACCACATTCCGTCAGTCAGATTAACGTTGCAATATTTATTTATGAATCAGGGATGTATCTCCGGTCCTGGATGGTCAATTTATTCCGGCTGAAAGTGGTTAAGGTCATTGGCTTCTCCAATTGGGTGCTACGCACCGTCTAAACCCTTTGTGTTAAAGGCTGGAATATTTTGGCCACTGTCAGTTGTCCTGCCTGACAATTGCAAATTTAACAGGTGATGTGTCTCCGATCTGCTTAATGTCATTTCTTGCTTCCAGGTCGAGCTTATCCCATTCTTCAGGAGATCATACTTTGCCTTATCCATACTTACGGCTTTTTTCCCGGCAGGATGTTTGAGTTGAATTTTTGTTTGCATATTTATTTTTTTTTGTTCAAATGAAAACCAATTTTCGGCATCGTCTCAGGACCTTTTTTGTATACAGCTTATTAAGTCGATATTTTAGTGTTTCTTTTCCATAGTCCGGTAATTTAAGTTTAATTTTCCAATTTAAATCACTGTCCTAAATTTGGGGTATATTATACAAATGATGTGCGGGCCCTGATGCCCTGACATTTATCGTCAGGGGTCAGGGCGCTGACTGTAAGCGTCAGCATTCAAGTCCCGCTCCGGGTACAAATGAGACAAGAGGTCATTTTCGACCTCTTTCTTTTTTTGTGAATTCTTCATTACCTCATCCCACCTCATTCATGAATTAAACTCTGTTTTTTCAGATGATTTCGGTTATCTTTAAATTAAAAATGTCAATCATAAAAACCATAGCCGGAATCAATATTCGTTCGCTGATCTCAGGTATGGTTACTCTTTTATTATTAAATTGTATTGCATGCCATGGCGATCGCCCTGCCCTGAAGAGAGGTCTGGCTTCTTCAGGAATATCGGATTCAACCAGAATGAGTGGAACTCCTGATGAATACCTGCCGGTTAATACCATGCTGGTTTTACCTAAAAATCCTCGTCAGGGGGAAAATTTCCGTATTTTGGTGACCGGAGAGGAAAATATCCGAAAAGCGCAGATCATTGTCAGCGGTCCGTCGGGTAGTTTGGAATCCCTGAAAAGCAAAACCGGGGATGAATTGCCTTACTGGCGGATTGATGATTTTGCAGGAAATTCTGCCGGAAAATATAATGTCACTTTAAATGTGAAAAATAAGGTGGCCGGTAATATGGAGTTTATGATTTCTCCAGGGGAAGTGATTCCCCCAACCGGTGTAGTATGGAAAATCCTGCGTGGGTGGGACAGCGATACAGAGGCAATTTATTCTGCCTGGATAAATGCTTTGTTTTATGGCTGCGACGAGCACTCTTCCTGGGGTGCGCTTCACGAGGTTACCCGGAATCAAAATCAGAATTTCCTTTACAACTACCTCTCCCTGGGGGAAGATGATCCTGCTGGAAAAAACAGGTTGATCATGCAGCCTGATTGTGCCGATAATCCATTTTTCCTGAGGGCATATTTTGCATGGAAGCTCGGCCTCCCGTTTGGTTACCATGTGTGCGACAGGGGCAGCCTCGGTCGTAATCCCAAAGCCGGTCAATGGATCCCATATGAAACTCCCGGCTTAAAAACCCATCCGGCGATTGCATTCAATGCCTTCCTTAGAAGGATGAAGGATGGCGTCCATTCAGGCACGGCCCGAACTGCACTGGATGATGAAAATTCAGATTATTACCCCGTTTCACTTGAACCCGGAGCCTTGCGTCCAGGTATTGTTTTTGCTGATCCTTATGGACATACTCTGATCATCACAGGCCGAATACCACAAACCAATTACCATCCGGGATTACTTCTTTCAGTAGATGCCCAACCAGACGGGACGATTGGAATCAAGCGGTTTTGGAAAGGCAATTTTCTGTTTAACACCTCCGGAGTGATCGGGGAACCGGGATTTAAGGCTTTTCGTCCAATTCCGGTGAATGAGGATGTGCCATACCTGATGCAGAACAAAGATCTGATAGCAGCAGCGAGGTTCGTACCCTTTTCGCTTCAGCAGAGAAAGATGGAAACCGATGTTTTCTATCACACTATAGAGCGGTTAATCAACCCGAAGCCGCTTGATCCTGAAACTGCATTACTCGATCTGATCCGGGCACTTCACGAACAGCTATTGGTGCGGATCACTTCTGTGGCTAACGGTGAAGCTTATTTCAAATCACATCCGGGTGCAGTGATTCCTATGCCTACCAGCACCGCCGGAATTTTTCAGGCCGGTGGTCAATGGGAGAACTTTTCAACTCCTAACCGTGATTTAAGGCTCTTAATCGCAATGGATGCAGTGCTCGGGTTCCCGGATATGGTCACCAGGTCACCGGCGGATTTTAATATCTCAGGACTGGCCTCTCCGGAGCAGGTTAAGAAAAAGCTTCAGTCTATCCTCGATCAGAAGGGTTCAGAGCTTTCGATTAATTA
>CAZKMH010000603.1:0-2635 GCA_964553395.1 uncultured Rikenellaceae bacterium
GATTGGCGGTACAAATTATACTGTGACAGGAACAAGTCAAATATTGAGTGTACCATATGCCTTGTATGCGAAAAAAGCTAAAACAGCCGATTACAATGATCTTACAAACAAACCAACAATTCTTGAAGGTACGGTATCCGGTCAAATGCAATATTGGAACGGTACGGCATGGGTGACAGTAGCGGCAGGTCTGAACGGACAAATATTAAAATACAAAAATGGAGTGCCGACATGGGCAGACGGATAGATTAATGATTTATCTATTGGAGATTCTTACCAGTGTGGAGTTATTTCTTATTTCTTAGTATCCGGAGACCCTGGTTATGACGCTAATGTGAGACACGGCTTAATAGCTGCTCCAATCGACCAGAGTACAGCCATACAATGGGGAAGCATTTCAATAACTGGTGCAACAGCAACGGCAATAGGAACAGGAAATGCGAATACAAACACTATAGTTGCCAATCAGGGAGCGGGAAGCTATGCAGCTATATTGTGCGCTGATTTAGTATTGGGTGGTTATAGTGACTGGTATTTGCCAAGTAAAGATGAGTTGAATAAACTTTATCTTAATAAATCTGTGGTTGGCGGTTTTGCTAATAACTATTATTGGAGTTCCAGCGAGCGTAGTGACGGCAATGCCGCATGGAGCCAGCATTTCGACATTGGCAACCAGTACGACGGCTTCAGTAAGGCCAATCCATGCTATGTTCGGGCCGTTCGTGCTTTTTGACTTTTTATTATTTTAGCCGGACACTACTTATAAAAAATAAGTCATATGAGGATATTATATTTAAGAGATGGCATCCGCGTGGTTACATTGATAACTGCTCTTTCTTTTTATGCGACAGGAAGCTTCGCCCAGCCCATACCCACAAGCAGCTCTGCCAGCAAATTCAATCCGGTATACGGAGAGGGTATTCCAACTTGTGATTGCGAAGATCTGACCAAAGTTGCTATTCCCAATACCACTATTGAATCGGCCGTTGTTGATCCCGGGAGTGGTTCCTGCCAGGTTATCGCAGTGGTAAACCATCCACCGGCAAATGATCGTGTGAAAATATGGATCGCCTTACCCCTCAGGAACTGGAACGGTCGGTTTTATGGCACAGGCGGTAGCGGCTTCGTGGGCGGTAACGCGGGGCGCCTGAGCGAACCTGTCGCAAAGGGCTTTGCTGCGGGTGCTACAGATACCGGGCATGATGGCGGCAGCGGTGCTTTTGCACTTGATACAGTCAATCACCGCCTTAACTGGCAGAGCATTCGCGATAACGCCTACCTCGGCATTCATGACATGACTGTAGTTGGTAAGGCTTTTGTGCTGGCTTTTTATGGCAAACCTGCCCGCTATTCCTATTTCGTTGGATCATCTACAGGTGGTAAACAAGGGTTAATGGAAGCGCAACGTTATCCTGAAGATTATGACGGCATTGTTTCCATGTGCCCTGCAATAAACTGGAGTCGCTTCTTAATAGCCGATCTCTGGCCACAGGCTGTTATGACTGATTCAAAAAACTATGTTTCCAAAGAGAAATTTGATGCCGTTACAAATGCTGTGATTGCCGCGTCGGATGGTGACGATGGAGTGGTTGACGGAATGATAGATGATGCGCTCTACTGCACGTGGGATCCCAAAGCATTTGTTGGTACTGCTGTCGGTGAAAGTAAATTTACCGGGGCAGATGCTGATGTCGTTCGAAAGATATGGGAAGGTCCACGCGCGAAAGACGGGAGTTTCCTCTGGTATGGACTAACCCGTGGCACGAACCTGTCTGCACTCGCCGGCACAAAGGGCAATCCTCTCATGGGAGCCCCTTTCTCTATTGCCCTCGATTGGGCTCGTTACTTTCTACTGTTGGATCCAAAATGGGATGGTACATCACTTACATGTGATGAGTTGGAATTGCTTTGGAATCAGTCTGTGGACCAATATGCCGGGGTCTTCAACGCAGACAATCCGGATCTGGCACAATTTCGTGATCACGGTGGCAAATTGATTATTATGCATGGAATGGCCGATCAACTCATCTTCCCCCAGGGAACTATAAATTATTTCGAACGGATGCAGAGCAGAATGGGAGGAGCTGAACATACTTCAAAGTTTGTACGTTTGTTTTTAGTTCCGGCTGTTGACCACGGTTTCCGTGGTGCCGGTCCGGGACCTGTCGGTCAGTTCGATGCCCTTTTTCGCTGGGTTGAAGAAGGTAAGGCTCCTGATAGCATAATGGCTGAATTACGGGATAAGTCAGGCAATATCGTCAGGACACGTCCGCTCTTCCCCTATCCACAAATTGCGCGTTACTCAGGTTCTGGCAGTACTAATGACGCCGCCAATTTCGTAAAAAGCCTGCCGGCACATTAATTCAGTACGATAACTACATAAAATTTCATTGTCGGAATCTAATGGTATGAACCCCGGGCAAGCTCCGGACTCAAAAAACAGTACAAGCACCGGGGAATTAAACCTGGCCATTGCGGTTTATGGAGTTAGTTAAACCAGTATGATAGCTTAATGACTAATCCCCGATCCTTATTCACGAAATTTTCCGTGTAGGAATTCCCTGTATACACAATAAACAGATCCGACACCGGTGCAAAACGCCACTGGAAGCGGATATTCATATTCAGGTTATCG
>CAZKMH010000604.1:0-2634 GCA_964553395.1 uncultured Rikenellaceae bacterium
TACGTCAGATATACAATGACTTGCTTAACAAATGTGAAATAAGCCTCAGCCCTCTTCAACATCAATATTATGATATAGCAAACTGGAGGAAAAATAATATTACTGAAGATACCTACAGAGATTCAATTAACTATTGGAAAAAACAACTTAACGGTCATCCCTCAGAACTTAATTTTCCCTTTGACCGTGCGAGAAACAAAACCCTTAGCGGCTTTGGTGGCCGGGAGCCTTTGAAGCTGGATAAGGACCTTTCATGTAAAATCAGAGTTTTGAGTCAAAAAGAGAATTCAACAACTTTTATGATAATTCTTGCGGCCTTTGGTTTGTTAATGAATAAATATTCAGGGGACGACGATATCTGCATTGGCGTACCTACTGCTAACAGGTGGAATTCAAAAATCGAAAAAATTATAGGATTATTTATAAATACAATAATCCTTCGAATGCGTTTTGAAAATTCACAGAGTTTTAAAGATATTTTACAATTAACAAGACAAACGACCCTGGAAGCCCTTGCTCATAGTGATTTACCATTTGAGAAGCTGGTCGAAATTATGCAACCTGAACGGAAAATCAATGTTAATCCCATTACCCAGATTCTTTTTGCGTATCAGAATACCCCCCGCCCTCCCCTTGATCCGGAAGGAATAATATCTGAGAGAATACTGATTAAAGACACTGTTTCTCCATTCGATCTTACTTTTTATGCGTGGGAAAATGACGGGATCATTGAAGGTGAAATAGAGTTTAATTCAGATTTACTTGACCGCGAAACTATCTCCAGCCTAAAGGACAACTTTATATTTCTTTTAGAGAGTGTAATTGAAAATCCGGAAAAGAATTTATCTGAAATTTCGATAATCTCAGCAAATGACAGGAAGAAACTTGATGAGTTTAACAGTACTGAAGTCCCGGTTCCTGATTGTTTGATTCAGGATTTGTTTGAGAAGCAGGTTAGATTAACGCCGGAAAAAACAGCAATCATATCAGGCCGGGAAAGACTGACATACAGTGAACTGGACGAAAAGGCCAATAAATTATCAAACCATCTGATTCATCTGGGAGTGGTTCCCGGAGAAGCCGTAGGGATCTATCTGGAACGTTCAGCAGGAATGGTTATTTCGATTCTTGGTATTCTGAAAACGGGATGTTGTTATCTTCCGCTGGATCCTGCATTTCCAATAGAAAGACTCAGCTATATGTTTGAGGATTCAGGTGCAAAGGTGATCATTTCACAGAGATCCCTGAAAGATAACTTACAATTTTTCAACAAAGCTTCATCTGTGATTATTGAAGAGAAAATAAGCTTTAAAAACTCATCTCAGGCTGGGAAACAAGATATCAAGATCGATCCGGATGCGCTGGCATACATCATTTACACTTCTGGTACAACAGGGAAACCCAAAGGAGTTAAAGTACACCATAGAGCGGTGGTAAATTTCATTAAAAGTATGTCAAAAACCCCGGGGATAACTGATAAAGATACGTTGCTGGCAGTTGTATCTTTATCTTTCGACATATCCGGTTTTGAACACTTTGTGACTCTTTCAAATGGAGCAACATTAGTAATGGCAAAAAATCAGGATATTATTAATGGTGAAGCCTTAATGAAGATGATTGACCGGTATGATGTAACAGTTATCCAGGCAACACCTACTTTCTGGAGTGTTCTTCTTTCAGGCGGATGGAGCGGTAAAAGCAATCTAAGGGCATTATGCGGAGGGGAGGCACTGACTTCGAATCTCGTTCACCAGCTTTTCCCGAAGGTGAAGGAATTATGGAATATGTATGGCCCGACTGAAACAACAATCTGGTCTACATGTGTTAAGATAACTGATCAGAATGCCCCGATTTATATTGGAAAACCAATCGATAATACGGGCATCTATATTCTTGACAAAAAAAATAAATGTCTCCCGACCGGTGTAATTGGTGAAGTTGCAATTGGTGGAATTGGTGTCTCAAAAGGCTATAACAACAAACCTGACCTGACGGCTGAAAAGTTTATCTTATATGATAACGGTCAGATAATTTATAAAACAGGCGATCAGGGCAGGTATCTAAAAGATGGCAATATAGAACTTTTTGGACGGAATGATAATCAGGTTAAAATCAGAGGTTTTCGGATAGAGTTGGGTGAAATTGAGTTTATTCTTTCTCAATTCAGGGGAATTAAAGAAGTCGTTGTCAAGGTACAGGAATTTAGTAAGAATGATGAACGGTTAGTTGCATACTTAAACGTTTCTGATGATTTCGATATTAATACAAAAGAACTTAACAGCCGTATTAATGAAAAGCTGCCATCATATATGATACCATCAACCTACAGGGTTATGACAGAATTTCCAAGGACGAACAATGGAAAAACTGACAGGAAAGCCCTGTTGTTTGATTTATCTGATACCGGGAAAAAGGATAATGTGGAATCTCTGACAATGACCCCGTCTGAAAAGATCATTTATGAAATCTGGTGTGACGCCTTAAAGACAAAAAATATCTCTCCGACAGATAACTTTTTTAACCTGGGGGGCAATTCCCTGCTGGCAATATCGGTTTTTTCGAAGATTGAGTCAGCATTTAAAGTTAAAATGAGCTTAAGAGTTTTCTTTGACAGTCCGATAATAAAAGATCTGG
>CAZKMH010000605.1:0-2628 GCA_964553395.1 uncultured Rikenellaceae bacterium
CCGATATGTAAAAGTAATTGCAGATAACTTTTTTAAGAGCGATTATAAAATCAACTTTCTGGGAATTTATAATGGAGATATAATATTCAATGACTTTTCAACAAGTGAAAAATTCACTATGGCCTTAAATCCATTAACAGTTATTGCTGATACCCTTGATAAAGATCAGAACCGGGTGAATGTATCTTTAAAATCTGTCATTAAGCCTTATGGCAACGTTTCAATGGCCCTTAGCATGAATCCCAGAGACAGCTCAGATTTTGATTTGCATTATCATTTTCAAAAATTGCCTGTCTCAATGTTTAATCCCTACATAATTTCATTTACATCTTTCCCTTTAGACAGGGGAACCCTTGAATTTAAAGGTACCTGGGATGTGAGGAACGGAATGATACAAAGCGATAATCATTTGATTATTGTTGACCCTCGGGTAACCAAACGGGTAAGGAATAAAGATAGCAAATGGATTCCCGTGCCGCTGATAATGACTTTTATTCGCGAGCGGGGTAACTTTATTGATTACGAAATCCCGATAACCGGTAATTTAAAGGATCCGAAATTCCATCTGGCTGATGTAATCTTCGATTTGCTCGGGAATATTTTTGTAAAGCCCCCATCAACTCCCTATATAGTATACGTAAAAAATGTTGAAAATGAAATTGAGAAATCGATCACATTAAAATGGGAGATGCGGCATAATTCAATTTTACCTGCTCAGGTAAAGTTTATTGAAAATATGGCAGAATTCCTGAGAAAAAATCCCGAGGCATCTATTACTGTTTATCCACAGCAATATTCGATAAAAGAAAAAGAATACATCCTGTTTTTTGAAGCTAAGAAAAAGTTTTTCCTGTTGACCAATAATAAAAATGCACAATCTTTCAGTAAAGAGGACTCATTAAAAGTTGATGATATGTCCGTGAAGGATTCTTTGTTTGTTCACTATTTAAACAAGCAGATAAACGACTCTTCAATATTTACAATACAGGAAAAGTGTACCAGGATTATTGATTTATCTATTGTCAATGCCAGATTCGAACAGTTGAATAAAGACAGAGAAAATGCTTTTATTTCTTACTTTAAAAAAGGTGAAGTAGAAAAACAGGTAAAAATTTTTCCTGGCGAAAACGTCATTCCTTACAATGGTTTTTCATTCTACAAAATAGATTACAAAGGAGAATTTCCAGAATCCTTAAATAAGGCATACCAGCAGATGAATGAATTAAACGATGAAGTACCCAGAAAAAAATTCCGGCAGGAGCGTAAGTCCGTTATTAAAATATCACTGGTGTCGGACAGATTGAATTCTCAGTTAATTGCAAACTCCGACCTGGCAGGGTGACTACTTTTTCTTTTTATCAATAGCTTTTAGTTCTTCAGCTATTGTTTCCACAGAATCCTTTTTTATTCTTTCAGCGGCTCTTTCTTTCCTGTTAAAATAGCCTTTTAAGAGAAAGTTTTCCTTGGCGGCATTCATATTTTCATTTAATCCTCTGCTGCTTTTTCTAAGATTTATGATAGTCCTGTCAATATTTTCCGCAATCGAAGAATCCTGGATCAATCTCCCAAGTGTCCCTTGTCCACTATTTATATTAATCATGATTTCTGCCAGCTGATATGAAATAATTGCGGCATTATCCGCTGTTATTTGCATACTTTCCATTATGGCCTCTGTTTCAACAGGTTCTTTTGACTCAATGTCTTCCCCGTCTTTTATCAAAGGAGCATCATAACTTCCCTGAGTAATAATTAAAATACGGTCTCCAATAATCCCGGCGGAACCAATGCCTGCTAAACAATCTTTTTTAATAAACTGCTGAACGTTTTTTTTAATTAACATATCAACGCGGACAGTAGTATCATTTATAATCTTAATGTTATCAACGGTGCCAACATTAATTCCCGAGAAACGGACATTACTACCAACCTCTAACCCGCTTACATTATAAAAAGTTGTGGTAAGTTTAAAAACAGGATCAAATAAATTATCCTGCTTCCCAATTATAAAAATGGCAATGACGAAAACCGCCAATCCTCCTGCAATAAACAGTCCTAACCTTACTTTGAATTTTTGTGAATGCGTTTCCATTTAATTATTATTTAAAGAATGATTTGATTGACGGATCATCTGACTTTTCGAACTTTTCCAATTCTCCTTCCTGATAAACTTCACCGTCCAGTAGCATTATAATGCGGTCTGCAGATGTCCGGGCACATTCAATATCATGTGTGATGATGATTGAAGAAGTTTTATATTTTCTTTTCACTTCATTGATGAGTAAACTTATCTCATTTGATGTTACCGGGTCAAGCCCTGTTGTCGGTTCATCGTACAACATTATCATGGGGTCAACAACAAGGGTTCGTGCCAGGCTGATTCGCTTACGCATTCCGCCTGATAATTGTGATGGCATTTTATTCAAGGCATCAGATAAACCGACATTTTCCAAAACTTCTTTTACTTTTTCGTCTATTTCCTTTTGACAAAGATTCTTTTTTATTCTTCGCAATGGAAATTCCAGATTTTGTTTTACAGTCATGGAATCATATAGTGCACCACTCTGAAAAAGAAAACCAATTTTTTTTCTCAACTCACCTAAATCATCACGGTTTAATGCACTCACATTT
>CAZKMH010000606.1:0-2627 GCA_964553395.1 uncultured Rikenellaceae bacterium
AACAGTATCCGGAGTTGATTTTAATTCTTCACCGTAATTAACCTGAACCGGAACTTCTTTTATAATTTCTTTCACAACTTCTTTAATTCTTTCTTCCATTACAAAACAAATCAAATTATATTCTTCAACGTCTCCTTTAAAATCAAATACCGGTGTTATTATTAATTTAGCTTGTAAAAACTCATTACCGGCTTTTTTTATCGAGGTATGCAAGATTTGCTTTTCTCTGGAGACTCCCTGAAAAACAGATGAATTAATTTTGCCCCTGTCATCATCTATAAGTAGTGCAGCAAAAGATGTTTGCTGCAGACTTTTTGCAGAATAACCCAGAGTTTCTATTACAGCATTATTAACACTCTGAATAAATCCTTCTTTATCAGTTATAAAAATTAGATTATCGGAATTTTCAAAAAAAGAATTGAAGAGCTGACTTTCTTTTTCAAGATTTACCTTATCGGAAACATCTCTGATTATATTAAAGTATGCCTGGTTATTTTTATAACTGACGGCTTTCCGGTTTATCTCAACATAAATAATTTTTCCATCTTTTCTTTTTTGACGGTAAGGTTTGGAATAAATCCCTTCCATAAATTTTTCCTCAGATGCTTCAAGGAGAGTTTGTATATCTTCGGGTGCGTATAGATCTGTAAGGTCAAGCTGCAGGAATTCATCTTTCCTGTAACCATATAATTTTTGTGCAGCATTATTTACGTGAAGAAATCTTAGGTTTTCTTTGTCATAAATAAAAACAGGGTCAGGGGTATTCTCAAGAATAATATCATGTACTTTATCATCAATGTTCAAAGATAGTGAAGACACTTCGGCTTTGTTTTTTGTCTCAATGATTAAAAGTATTTCTTCACCTTTACATTTTGCAAGATGAACTTTTACTTCATCTTCAAAAATATCCGAATCTTTTAATTCATATAAGAAAATATTTTCATGCAATTTCTTAAAATCTTCTATTACATTAATGAGAGAAACAGGTAAATATTTTTTAAAATGGTTGTTTTTTATTTCATCCTCTTTTAAAGAAAACTTGTCAAGGAAACCACGACTTGTTTCCTTTATTTTATCATCATTACCGATAAGGATGTAATTTTCAACAAAGGGTTTGAACATATTTGATAATGAAACTGAATCTAACGGCTCTTCACTTTTTTTCTCTGTTTTTTGTGCAACTCCTATAATGGCATTCACTAAACTTCCTGAAACGGAAACGGGTATCTCAACTGTCTGAAAATCCTCGGAAATAGGAATTCCTGAGAGAGGAAATCCTTCGATAACAAAAACACTTCTTGATTCCCTTATATAGTCATTTAGGACTTTATTAAATTTGATGAGGTATGCAGGGATAAAGTTCTCGACAACTTTTCCTTCAATTTGAGATGAGGTCAGATTAAGATTTGATGCAAACTTATTATTTACAAGAAGGTATTTCCCCTCTTCATTCATTATCCAGAATAATTCATCAAGAGTATCTATATCCTTTCTCAATCTTTCAAGATCAATAAGGGTTATAGGATAGGATGAAATAATTTTCTCAATTATCTCTACCAATAATTTATTATTTATTACTTCACTGAAATTATTTTTCTTTAATTTAATTGATGTCATAATATTTCAAAATATAATTTATCGTTTAACGCCACTTAAGTTTATTCACACTATCTTTTTCGGGAACAATATAACCTTTTGATGTATATTTTAAAAACTTTGGCTTAACATCTTTTATTTCCTCTTTTATAATTTCAGGTCCTTCCGGGGATTTTTTAAATGAAGGTGTTAAGCCTTCTTTGGCTTTTTCTTCCAGTTGATATTCAGATACTGGTTTTTCATTAACCGGGTTTACTATCTTGTTTAGTTGTGCAGATTCTATTCCTTTATTTTCTTTTTTATTTCTTACCCGGAATATTATAGAAACCACAATCATAATTACCAATGTATTAATCGCTGCAATTAAAAATATAGTCACTATTAATTTTATATTATCCATTAAAAATATATTACCTGATTTCAGCTTTCAAAAATAAATATATTACTTTATCAAAATTAAAAATAAAATCCTCGATTTTGCGTAAAAAAAGACAATAACAGTGCCATCAGAACCAATCATTTTTTGGAATAATTACATAAGGTTTTGTAACAGTATTGGATTGCTTTTGAAGTTTGTATCAATCTAAAACAAAAGAATTTTAAATAATTTTTAAGTGTTAAAAGGCAGAATTTAAGAATAGAAATTAAAAATCAGTGATCAGAATCTTTATCCTGAATTTTATCAGATGAAACTCTCTGTAGTAAATCATCAGCATTATTTATGCTTTCATCAACCTGCATTGTGTAAACAGATATATAATGAATAATTTTACTTAAATGTTCATCATCAATTGCGGGTAAATTACTTTTTATTCTTGAAATAAAATTGTTAACATTTTTTTGATCTTCTTTTACAATAAGAACTAATATCCTGTCATTCAGAATACAAATCTTATCTTTTTTATCCGCAGATAGTCTGACGGAATTCCTCAATTGATTTAAAGTGAGTATACCGAGGCTTATAGCTTTTTCATCAAGCAAAACAGAAACAAGAGTGAACACCTGCTCAGTACTTTTGAAATATGCAATTT
>CAZKMH010000607.1:0-2626 GCA_964553395.1 uncultured Rikenellaceae bacterium
AGGCGTGTACTTCTATCGCCTCCAAACGCCCGGTTGTGTCCAGGCGTGTTCAACGACAACTAGTTTTTTCGGTGAACGACAATTATTTTTTCCGATCGGTTGCCCCTCTGACCTGAGGGCTTAGTTGTAGTTTTTGCTGTGTTTTTGCTGATTTTGGGTTTCTTTCGGCATCGGGTGCGGCAGAGCCAGATTGCTTGGCCGGTTTCTTGGATGCTTCCAAGCGATAGCTTTCCAGGTTGAGTTCGATGATCACACTGTGATGGACCAGACGATCGACTGCTGCCGCAGTTGTTGTCGGATCCTTGAAGATCTGGTCCCACTTGGAGAAGGGCAGATTGCTCGTGAGCATAACACTGCCCCGCTCGTAGCGGTCAGCCAGGAGGGTGAAGAGGACCTCCATCTCGTCACGGTTCTGCTGGATGTAGCCGACCTCATCAATCACGAGACCGACGTAGCGACTGATCCGCTTGAGATAGCGGGCGAGCTTGAGTTCCCGTTTGGCCAGAAGCAGTTCCTGAACGAGCAGGCTGCAGGTCGTGAAGCGGATACGTTTCTCGTGCGTGTGGATCAGTTCGTGGGCAATGGCTGAGAGCAGATGCGTCTTACCACTGCCGGAGCGGCCGAAGACCAGGACGTTTTCCGCGCGCTCCAAGAATGAGCCGTCTAGGAGACTGGTGACTTGTGCATTCTGGGCTCGTGGGAGACGGTCCCGATCGAAGGTGCTGAAGGTCTTCTCCAACGGGAGAGCGGAGTCTCTGAGAAGCCGGGCGATGCGGTTGTTGCGGCGCACTTCACACTCGCGCTCCAGCACATGAACAAGATATTGCTCGAAGCTCAGGTGTTCGCGCTCGGCCATGCGGGCGGCTTCGTCATAGACCTCCCGGATGGTCGGCAGGTGCAGTTCTTTGAGATACTGGCGGAGTCGGCTCGCGATCGGGTTGTCCGCCGTCAACGCAGATGCCTGGATGGCTGTCATAGGATGCCCGCCTCCTCTCGTGCCGGCACGGTGAGCAGCCGGTCATAGACGGAGAGATCAACCGGGATGATGACTGCATCGCGACGCACGTGGTTGCCTGTGGCATCTTCCTCCGCGATCTCCTCGCTGACGGCTTCCACCGTGAGCAGTCGAGCATGTGCTAGGAGGCGTTCCAGGGCTCTATCCACGACTCTCTCGCCCGTGTGCGCAGCCAGATGGAGGATCGCCAAGTATGCCTTTGTGGCAGAGCGTTCTGTGGGGCTCTGTTCCCGCAGCTGGTCGTAGGCCATGCGGAAGCGATGCGTGGGGAAGAGCGCGTCGCGGTAACGGTAGTTGTCGAAGGCACCGGGCTTCCTGACAAGCCAGTCGATGATGTGACGGTACTGGATCAGGTGACCGTTTTCGCCGCGCAGGCGCGGCATGGTCTCCACCTTCTGGCCACCGTAGTGGACGTCCAGATATTCGCTGTGAAGGTGGATCTCGACGTGTTCCCCGATCAGGCGGCTGTTGACCGAGTAGGTATTGTGGTTCACCCGGATCGTGCTGGCAACCGTGACCCGTACCCGGACACGCTTCATCGCCTCAAGGCGGCGCGCGGGCAGACTCCTGAGCACGGCCAGCTCTTCGGCCAGTCGTCCGGCCCGGCCCGCGTTCAGACGGCGCAACAGAGACTCCAGGAACTCGGTATATGCCAGGCGGCTCTCGAAGTCCCGGCTACCACGCAGCATGAGTTCCTGCTCGACCGCCTTCTTGAAGCGGTAGTGCCGTTGCTCGACGTCACCGTTCTCGTGCGGGCACTGAGCGTTGGTCTTCCTGCCCACGAGGCGGTAGTGGCCGAGCAGAGCATCGTAGCGGACGGTGAACTCCCTCAGATCCTGGAGGTTGTGCACGGCCGCGCTGAGCCGATCGGTGCGGTGTTCGGCCGTAACGCCACCCAGTTCCCAGAAGGCTTGTTGCAGGCCTTCCGAGAAGCTCTCGAACGATTCACTGAAGCAGATCGTGCCATCCTCCCAGTTTGAGTACGGTAGCACGAAGTGATAGATCAAATGGTCAAATCGCCATCCGGCAATGGTCACACCGAGGGACTCCATGTGCGTGAAGTCCGACGCCGAGAGCTCTCCCGGCCGGTAGATCTGCGGGAAGAAGATCTCCTGGCCCGGCCCTTCCAGCGCCCGCCATCTCTTCACACGGCGCTGCAACGTCCGCAGCTGGCTGTCGGCAAAGACGCCCGGCATCTCACGTTGCAAGTACTGGAACACCGTCTTGGCCTCCAGACCGGGGTTCAGTTCGAACATTGGCCGGATCCGGTCCCAGACCCCAGCAAAGGGGTCCTGCCGGGTCCGCCACGTATGAGGTTTTTGCGCTTCGCTCGGCAGTACGCCCAAACGGGCCCATTTGCGCGCGGTTGGTTCACTCATGCCAGCCTTGGCTGCGGCAATTGCTTTGGTTGGTTCAGTTTGCATCAGTTCGATCATCTTCCTGACTTGCCGGTCACTGATCATCCTTGCCTCCATCCGCGATTCCAACAAGGACAGCAGTGTACGACAAATCTCAATTAGGAATCGAAAAATCTAATCGTCGTTGATCGAAAGAAATGAATGTCGTCAATCACTCCGGAATCCAAACCAGTGATAATGCCACAATCACACT
>CAZKMH010000608.1:0-2613 GCA_964553395.1 uncultured Rikenellaceae bacterium
GGCTAGTGAATTTCTGGACGCGCCCAGCGCGCGCTGGTTTGGAAAGTAATTCCAATTTGCAATAGAAACTGCAACAACCAATGAATATCGTAGGTGCGCTATGGGCATCGGCAAAAAGCCCTTCAGGCAACGGGCTCAACACGGCCGCCTCAGTTGTTTGGCGAAACCATGTAGGGGCCCGTAGCGACGTGATTTTAGTCCTGATGAATGAGGCCAGGCGAATGCGAACATTGCCTCATGTGAAATGACAACCTCATCGAGCGCTTCGATTCCGAAGTACTGGTCGTTCTTCTCGATGAGTTTGTATATGTCTTTGATCTCTCTGACTACCACTGAGATCATCTGTCTGGCTTCAGCTTGGGTAACCGAGCTCGGAAGGGACACGCGTGCGTTCACATTTACTACTTTGCCTCTCTTTGGCAAGCCAACATAGGTGGCTGCTTGCTTTCTGAGCTCGAGGTGCCCTTCAGTGGCGGCTCGGAGTAGGTTTTGCGAAAACTCGAAGTATTCACGTCCAAGGAACGCCGTCTGCTTTGCAGAGTGTGAGTACAGCAATCTCAGCCACAATTGTTCATCGGCGGCACACGGAAGGCCAGTATTGGTTATCGATGTGTAGTAAACGTGATCGACCCATTTGGCTTTTGCGTATTCTTCGATGGATATGACTGCAAGCTGAAAGGCCGTTGGATATGAGTTGATCTTGTACAACGCTATCGCATCCTGTAGCAGGCGCAGTGAGTTCCGAAGCGACTCTAGTGCAAGCTGTTTGTATTTGCGGGCGGACAGCGTAGTTCTCATTGCCGATCTTCAAGGAAAGCTTGCTGTTCCGGATTCATCTCAGGAGTCATGGCAGCCCCTTTCCTCGTGTTGGTATCCAGTACTCGACATTGCAGGCCTCCGGCGATGCAAGGCACATCAGTAGCTGCCCACCGCAGCTTGGGCAGTGCTCAATATCGCAGAAGGACACGTGAAACTCGCCGTTGTTTACGCCGCAGTCAGGGCATTCGGGGCCAAACTCGCCAAAGTATCTTTCGCGAGCCAGATAACTGTATCCGGTTTCGGTGGGTTTCCGAACTGCCGTGTACCGTTGTGCGACAAAGATGTCGAGGGGCAGGCTACTCGGGAGTTTCTTGCCGCGATAGGTCACCCACTCATTGTCGAATTGCGCTAACAACTCCGCTTCTGTTCGCCACAACTTGGTATCAATTCGTTCATGCAATTCACCGGGCAAGTGCTTGGCGTGAAAGTAATGCACAAACTCAAACAACTCGACGAATACGGTGCGGTAATAATCGGGGTTTAGCTCATATTCGTGATGAACGATCTTGTTGCGCTGTGTGCTCGCGCGCTTAATTGCGCGTTCCTCTTTCTCGTCGATTGGAATGTTGGCAATGCTCTTCAACCGATCTAGACAGAGCGTCAGACTGACTGTGTTCTTTGGGTTGTCGATGTTCTCGAAGATAAAGAGCGGGTGCTGGAGTTGAAGCACATGTTTCATCAGGAGCTCCAACCCTTGAATCAGATGAAGAATGGCGAATGACCAGTATCTTGGCTCCCGCTTCGCCCGGCGGGCGTTCCGGATAGCCTCATTGATGAACACTGAGGCGTTTTCAAGGAGCGTAACGGTCGCTTGAGGCATATCTAAGACGCCGAACGGTCGCGTTCAGCGGCGGGCCGAGCGGAGCGAGGACCGACAGACTGCAACGCGTTGTTAGACGCCAGGCTCATTTCGAACCTGCCTCAAGTACTGCGCCACTAGCTCGGGCCCTTTGTTGACCAAGTGAAAGGAGGCTGCCTCATTCAGGCATGCCCCGAGCGAAGCGTCGGATTCCGCTTTCTCTAGGATGTCAGCCATGGCCTCGCGGACTGCTTGAAATAATTCATTCACATGAACGGCAACGACCTTAGTCTTGCCCATGTGATCGATTGTCGCTTGAAGATCTTCACTCTTTGCGGTACCCCAGGCATACGCGACCTCTCGTACGTTTCCGCAAGTGGTCAGATCAGCTTTGCTCGTCAATGTGTGCAGGATGCCGCACCGCGCGGCGTAAAGCTCGGTGGCCGAGCAGGGAAGGCGAGAATCGATCCATTCCGTAACCCATGCTTCAAAGCGGCGTCGGACGGGCGCCTTCTTGTCGGATGATGAGGCCCACGCAAGAGTATCTATTAACGTATATATCAAGATGAGCGCCGGCATCAGGAGCTTCTGGTCGATGCAGAGCTGCGCTCCTTGAATTACCTGCATGTAGTTCCGCATAAACGACAAGGTCGACATAGTCTGTTCCTGGCGTCTTAGCAGTCATTCAACAGACACATGGTCCGGGTATTTATTAATATAGAGACGGCTGTCATGGTGGTTTATCTTGATGATTCTTATCGGTCTTTCCAGTGCCAAGTCTCCATAGTACGTTAGGAAAAGGAGCCGCTCCTAACGCCACCCTAATACGGTCCAGATACCGGGTGCGGTTTGTTGGATGACTGCTTCCGCTATACGAATGGACATTCGGTGTGTAAGCGATGACCGGCCGCTCAGCGTCGACACGCGCCGCTCCTTGGCCGCCCCGGTTCGGGCAGTCAACTTGCCAGCAGCAAAAACAGCAACAGCAGATTCAG
>CAZKMH010000609.1:0-2594 GCA_964553395.1 uncultured Rikenellaceae bacterium
TGTCAGGATTTTTTGCAACCTGGAAGAAACTCTGAACACGGGGATCAAGATAACCTTTAAGAATGCTCTCCATATCACAGCTCATTCTGAACTCCATCCATGAAGTTATTGTGTTATAAGCATTAAACCAGTCTGTGTTAGTTTTGACTTTGCCGTTGTCAGCAACTGCAGTGATAACTCCGGATGCAACAGCAGCTTCAGCCTGGGTTTTTGCCAGAGTAGCGTCAACATATTTACAGTGCAATGCTAACCTGAGACGAAGTGAATTACCGAGCTTTGCCCACTGGTCAATGTTTCCTGCATACATGGCATCATAACTCTTAAGTAATGAAGAGGTACCACCAGCATTTGCTTTTAATACTGTAACAGCATCTGTAAGTTCTGTAAAGAACTGGTCATATATGTCCTCCAGTGCATCATACGGAACTTCCTTTTGCATGTTCCCGAATTGAGAGTATGGTATTGGTCCGTAAGAATCAGCATACCTCATGTAGGAGAAAACTCTCCATATCTTCATCATTGCCTCCTCAACGTCCAGTTCATTTTCATTTGCAAAATCTATGGCATATTTGATATGAACGGCAGCATTTTGCCAGAAGGCATTAAATGAACCATTTAACCAGCTGCCAACCAGTACATACCTGTCTGAAAGGAAGTTTGGCGCGGTGGTTGCAAAATAATTTGCATATACATCACCAAAGAGTGAGTGAAATGTTTGCATTCCGCCGGTGTTCCTCAGATAACAAGTATAATACATCGCTCTTCTGACCACTAATCCATAGGAAGCCAGATCCAGGCTGGATACAGTAAGCGCTTTTGGATTAGTATTTATTTCATCAAAATTCTTCGTACAGCTGCCTGCAAAAACAGCAAATAAAAGAATTGATATCAATTTCAACAGATTTTTCATATTTTAATGTTTTAACTTGTTACTATTTTAAAAATCAAGACTAAGTGATACACCGAATGTGCGTGTAGTTGGTAAAGCAAATGCTTCACGTCCCTCATCAGTGTTGGCACTGCTGTTCATAATTTCCGGGTCGGTTTCTTTAGCCTTGTTCATGAAGAAAAACAGGTTCCTGCCAACAAGTGATACCCGGGCACCGGTGAAGACCGATTTGGAAAAAAGACTCCTCGGCAGGTTATATCCAAGGATCATTTCCCTCATGCGGATGTTGGTTGCTTCTCTGATAAAAGCTTCAGCAGCAGGATTATTTCTGCCACCCACATTATTCCAGAAAAGTTCAGCGGTTGTGGTGGCTTTATTAACAGTTCCCTCTTCAGTAACACCTCTTTCACCTTTAAATACATCCCTTCCAAAAAGGAGATCTCCTTCCCTTTTGATTGTGGTGTAATCCAGAATACCATTACATGCAGTGATGGCTTCGGTAAATGAAATATAAGTCCCTCCCCACCTTACATCAATGAGAGAGCTGAAACTAAAGTTCTTATATGTGAAGTTATTGCTTAAACCTCCCAGCCATTTGGGATTGTAGTTAGCGCATTTCACACTCATACCGGGAGTAATTTTCGGAAGACCGTTAGCCTGGATGATTACATTGCCGGCTTCATCCCTTAACCATCCTTTTCCATATGTGGTACCGAATGCATCACCCTTTACAAGCTTATATTCTTTGATAAAGTCAGTCCCAAATGACAGAACATCAAATCCCTCTGCTATTTCAAGTATTTTACTGCTATTCTTTGACCAGTTAGCCATTATGTCCCAGGTAAAATCTCCTGCAGAAACAACTACTGCCCCAAGGGTCAGCTCAAGTCCTGTGTTTTGAATATCAGCACCATTCTGATAAATAGAGCTTACTCCGGAAGTTACAGGAACAGGGGTTGCAAACAGCTGATCATAAGTGTTAGTCTTATACCAGGTAACATTTAATCTGATTTTGTCCTCTACCATTCTGAGGTCAAACCCGGCCTCTACTGAATGGGTTCTTTCCGGCTTCAGATTCTCATTTGGCATAGATGAGCTGAGTCCTATAGTTCCTAATGATACAGATGCAGTCCGGAAAAGGTTATATGCGGCGGCATCATTTCCCACTTCTGCATAGGATGCTCTCAGTTTCAGATGAGTGAAAACAGCCGGAAGGGTGACCAGGTCAGTTATTATAGCAGTCAGACCAACAGACGGGTAGAAATATGATCTGCTGGCAGCCGGTAATGTGGAACTCCAGTCATTTCTTGCAGTCAGGTTCAGGAATATGGCATTCCTCCAGGAGAGTTCTCCGAATCCATAAACTGACTGAACCACTTTCTTTCCATAACTTTCAGTAGGAAGTAACTGTGATGTTAAATTGGACAACGCAAACATATTCTCGATATTGAAGATGTATCCATCGCCCATAAGGTATTCAGATTCATATAACCTGTGATTAGCTCCTGCATTAAGATCCAAACCAAATTCTCCGAATTTATTATTGTAGTTCACAAGGACATCATTGTTCCACTCATATGAACTTGAATTTTGCTTGCGATAAGCCCCGTAATAAGCATTGGTATAAGAATCGTTGCTACGTTTCCACTCTGTATTGGTATAAGCTCCATCCCATCCGGATCTGCCCATAATATACATATCTTTT
>CAZKMH010000610.1:0-2583 GCA_964553395.1 uncultured Rikenellaceae bacterium
TCGAAGTAAACACTTATCTCTTCCTTGAAGGTGGATTCAAGTTCGGTCTTCAATACTTCAACAAATTCATTTACCCACCTGTCGCCTTTATTGTCCTTCTGACGATAGCTGATGAAGATATCGTATTCGTAACCTTCTATTAAACTTGCCATTTCACTATAGAGCTATTTAAAACTTGTTTTAAAATATATGTCAGAAGTCAGAAGTCAGAAGTCCGAAGACGGAAGTCCTTTTTTGCCCTGCTTGCCAGCCGAAGCCTTGGCGAAGGCTGGAGCTCTGAGCCCTGTGCTCTGAGCCATAAAGTCCGAAGTCCGAAGTCCGAAGTCCGAAGACGGAAGTCTTTTCTTGTTCTGCGCTCTGAGCCATAAAGTCAGAAGTCTGAAGACAGAAGAAATAAGCAATTTAATAAATTGAATGACCTAAGTCAATAAAGAACAAATAAAAACGACTGCTCTATGCCAAATATTCGTTTATCAGGCTGTTTATGCTGATAGTAAGTTGCAATACCTTAAAGAAAAAATCTTCATTTATGAAAGGAAAAGTTAGTGACAAAGTACGCCGCAGGCATATCCATGATGCCATAAATGAAATTGAAAGGAATTGATTGATAATATTATAATACCTGGCTCCGTAAATCCTGCCCCGCAAGAGCGGGCCTCGAAATGCCAGGGATTTGTCTCCACAGATAATATCACTTTTATATCAATGAATACATATAATATATTCAATTATTTATAATTGATATTTTTCCATATTTATACTTATATATAAGTAATTTTTATTATATTTGCATAAATATTCAAGTTAAATGGAAAGACTTAAACAAATATCGGAGAGAAGATTGCAACAGGTTCCGATCGAATTTACACGTTTTCTTATCGACGAAATACACTGGGACGACAGGATGATAGGTATTTCAGGAGCACGGGGATCAGGCAAGACCACCCTGATCCTGCAACATATGAAAAACAGCCTGCCTGAGGGTGCCGAAGCTCTTTATGTAAGCCTTGATGATATTTATTTTGCCGTGAATCCGGTTGTGCTCTTTGCGGAAGAATTTTACAGAAAGGGAGGAGAATACCTTTTTCTGGATGAGGTGCATAAATATCCTGACTGGTCAAGGGAGCTGAAAAATATATATGACAACTTACCCGACCTAAAGATTATCTTCACGAGTTCTTCCGCTCTCGATTTATATAAAGGAGGCTATGACCTTAGCCGGAGAGCTGTGGTATATAACCTTCCGGGATTATCGTTCCGTGAGTTTATTGAATTAAAGTACCGGTTGACATTTCCGGCCTATCCGCTTGAAGTGATCCTGCACGAGCCTAAAAGTATTGCCCAAAGTATTACTGCAAAAATGCGGCCTGTGAAATTCTTTGAAGAATACCTGAAGACCGGATACTATCCTTTTTTTATTGAATCGGAAAGGAATTACCTTGGTCGGCTTATAAACATATTGAATCTTATCCTGGAAAATGATTTGCCGACTATTTTCAATATTGATTACTATTCGGTCTTGAAAATAAAAAAGATGCTTGCTGTTCTTTCAAGGATTGTTCCCTATAAGCCAAACATCGAAAAGCTTGCCCGGCAGGCCGGTACGACCCGGGACACTCTGCTGAAATATCTTCATTACCTCGAAAAGGCTGAGATCATCAAGTGGCTGACAAAAGATACATTTGGTATAAACTATCTGAACAAACCGGATAAGATTTATCTTAATAATACAAATCTATTGTTTGCTTTAAACAGCGAAAAGCCTGATAAGGGTACACTGCGCGAAACTTTCCTTCTCAACCAGTTACAGGTAAAACATAAAATCACATTCCCTGAAACGGGGGATTTCCTGGCAGATGGCAAGTATTTAATCGAGGTCGGAGGGAAAACAAAAGGTCCCGGGCAGTTATCGGGTAAAAAAGACAGTTTTATAGCAGCCGATGATATTGATTTTCCTGACGGAAAAAAAATACCGTTGTGGCTGTTCGGATTTATGTATTAGACCTCCCTCGCTCTCTCGCTTCCGATCAGACGGAAGTCCTAAGCCGCTTCGATCTCCTCTTCTCCTCTTCCCCCTTTCTCCCCTTCATTCTCCAGGCGGTAGCTGATGAAGACTTCGTAGTGGTGGCCAAAAGAAAGAGCCGGCCTGTCGCGAGGAAGTGATACTGAGCTTGATTACTCTTTTTCAGTCATGGTTAAATTACATTTATGCTGTACGAGTGTCCCGGAAATACCTGAAACCTGAAACGCCAAACCTCCTGTTGACCACGCTTCCGCCACGTCAGTCACACTGGTAATTTATAAGCATGCACCCCGGCATAAGGCTGGCTAATTTATGACGACTATCCCCATGAATTGACATTCAAGTTAAATAAAATCCATGGAAAAACAGTTTATCCCCGAACAAAATGTATGGTAGCGGACATTTACTCATTTCCCGGCTCAATTTTAATGTGTATATTAGTATTCGTTATTAATATTCGGGCGTGCGGTGTGCGGCATGCGGCATGAGGTGTGCGGCGGGCGGTGTGCGGCATGAGGTGTGCGGCGGGCGGTGTGCGGAAGCCGGTAACCTCAAACCCG
>CAZKMH010000611.1:0-2574 GCA_964553395.1 uncultured Rikenellaceae bacterium
AGCCCCTGCCCGCCGCCACGAGCAAGTCCGCTATTTCAATCGAAGTTTTCTATGCAGGAATAAAGGAAGTGTTTATGACCGCTCGCATGCCGTAACGGGGCAACCTGGCTTTCCTCACTCCGCCACGTTGACAACCGATGCTTTACAGTTAACAATCCACCATGATCAAATCGTTCAGGCACAAAGGGCTTGAGGCGTTCTTCAAGACCGGTAGCAAGAAAGGCATCCAGCCGCATCATGCGTCCAAGCTGCAGGTGCTGCTGGCCGCGCTGGACAATGCCGCCGGGCCGGAAGACATGAACGCCCCCAATTGGCGCCTGCACGAACTGAACGGCGACCTGGCCGGACACTGGTCCATCTGGGTCAATGGCAACTGGAGATTGACCTTTCGCTTCCACGACACCGATGCCGAACTGGTCGATTACCAGGACTATCACTGAAGGAAAACGACATGACCCGAATGCATAACCCGCCCCACCCCGGCACCGTGCTGCGCGAATGGATCCCGGAAGGCCTGAGCGTGACGCAGGCGGCGGCCGACCTGCACGTCTCCCGCGTATCGCTCAGCAAAATCCTCAACGGCAAGGCCGGCATTTCCGCAGATATGGCGATCCGGCTTTCCCGCTGGCTGGGCACCTCGCCCGATCTGTGGATCGGCATGCAGGCCCAGTACGATCTGTGGCAGGCCCAAAAGCGCAAGCAGCCGAAGATTCTGCCGCTGCTCAAGGAAGCGGCGTGAAAGTAGATGGGCAGGGCGACGACAAGGTGCTTGATTAACCTGTCCGAAATACCCGGGGCAGTTCAAGCTGCCCCCTTTAAGTTTGCTCAGCAAAAAAGCAGGGCATCGATTGATGCCGCGCTGAACAATATACTGCGGCATACCGGCTAATTAATGCGTGAGCGACGAGGCATGGTTGCTCATCAAAAAAATATTCGAAGCTGACCCCTTTAGTCTTGCGCTCAGGCTCCAGCAGCGACTGCATCCGCTGGATGAATGAATCGTCGCCCAGATAGATCTGCTGCCTGAGCGCGGCATCCCACAAACGCACATCCTTGCCCTGCTCGACCAGCTTTTCATAGCGCTGGGCCGCGCGCTTGGCATCACGGCCATTGGCGACGTCGCGCCCGAGCAGGTACCCATGCACGGACGGCGTATCGAGCCATGACGGTGGCGCCTGGCTCCCCACGTGCGCGCGGTAGCTGCTCCAGGGCCAGTCTGCCGGATGCGGCACCATGTTGGCGCGAACGGGATTGAGGTCGACGTAGCGACAGACTTCCAGCAGATACGCGTCCCGGTCGACCAGGATGGCCTTGAAACGGCCCTGGAAAAGATGGCCCACCTTGCGGTGGCGACGGTTGTACGCCTGGGTGTAGACGCCATTGATGCGCCGCAGACGGGGTCGGTCTTGCCTTTTGCCCACCCCCGTCGCTTACCCGCTCTTTAAGATACAGCCCCATGGGCTACTACTTGGTAAGAAACTCATCTAGGCTTGCGGGGGAAGCAACGCGCTTTCCTTCATCGTAACGAACAGTGTTAATTTCTATGTGTTGCGATGCGATCAAATAGCGCAAGACACATAACCGCCGAGCCTGTTCTCCATCTTTGCTATTGCACTTGGCTAGCACCTTGTAACGCTCTGTCAGCCGAGACACATGCTTAATAACGTCAGCCTTGCCTTTCCATTTCCTCTCTAATTCGTCATATGAAGGAATAGAGAACTCGAACAAATATAGGAAGTCGTAGGCCCTGTCCAAGGATGACGTCACCGGGAATCTGAATTCGTCACAAGTATTGTCCGGGCAGAATTCGACGCGCATAAACCCATCTCGCACGGAGAGGGTTAACTGGTAGCCTCCCTCATCCTTGTAAACGTCTACCATATCCACGCTGAATTTCTTCAGGCTATCTCCCTCAGTATTCCTAGCATCCCGCCCTGAGGCTGGCGACATCATAGAAACCATGGAAAGCATTAATACTATTGTTCCCCATTTCTTCATCGAGGCACCTACTTCGTTTTCAGATTAGGGCTAGTCATGTCATAGGGACTAGCTGGTAGCTGATAGGGGTTAGATGGAATCGCAGGAACACCATTGCCCGGATCCAACTGGAAGTGCCAGTGGTCGTTGCCTGGATTATTCGTAAATTGTTCAAATTGGCCCGCATTGAATCCACACTGTTTGGCGCAATCAAACATATCGCCATTATCAATACCTGGATTCCATTTTGGGCTGGAAATATCACAAGCCTCACTCTTCGGATGCTCGCTATTTCTGGAGTGGCCCTTTGCCTCTGACCCACCCGAAACGCGCAGGTTGACATTGCCAGCCGTGCGTGTCCGTAAACATTGCTCCAAACATTCCAAGGATGCTTGTGTTGGCCCAGTTACCGGTTGCGTACGGGGTGGAGGCGCATTGTAGTAATAGAGCCCAAAAGGATCCGTCCAACGCAACGGGTTCCCCAGTACATAGGTGTAGACATTCATTCCCCCCGCCAACCCAATCGGATCACTCTGCACATACCGCCCCGTCCCCGGATCGTAATCCCTGAAGTAGTTGTAATGCAGCCCCGTCTCC
>CAZKMH010000612.1:0-2573 GCA_964553395.1 uncultured Rikenellaceae bacterium
CTTCGGCTATTTCGGAAATATCAGGTATAGGACCGAGTTTGAAAATGTCAGCCAAATAGAGACGTCCGAATCCGGTTTCTCCATTCTTAAGAACTGAGTACGTTGCAACACATTTCAGGCTGAAATCAATGGCACCTGTCTCTTCCATAAGTTCCCTCCCGGCAGCTTCGTCGGAAGTTTCTTTTTCTTCGATATGCCCGCCGGGAATTTCCCAGGTATCCCTTTTCTGATGGCGGACAAAAAGCCAGTTCCCACCATACTTTGCAGCAATCACAGCATAGGTCAGCTTAATATCCGGTTTAAATGAAGGATCGAAAAATTTAACTTCAGTCATAATGGTTTGGTTGGGTGTTACAAAGTTTGTAAAATTAATAAGTACTTTTACATTATATCCGATAATAAATGGCACTTTTCATCATCCTGATAATCACCGAGATACTGGCTGTGTTAGTCATCCGGCAGCATTTTTTCGACAAATCATGGATCAGTTATTACTTCGTCATTACACTGAATACGGTCATGAGCATCTGGATCTGGATTTTATGGTTGGAAGCTGTAACCTTTAACGGCATATATGATGAACCTGATAATGTCTGGATAATGATGAACCTGGCAGGAATGATCGTAGCGGTAGTTGTGCCCAGGATTATTGCATCGATCTTTCACTTTTCAGGCAGGCTGGCAGGAAGAAAGACCGGAGGTCATAGCAGGAGGTTGACAAATACCGGGTTGATTATTTCAGTATTGATTTTTTTGATTCTGGCAGTCAGCACCCTCTTCGGCCGGTTTAATTTCAGGACTGAAGAGTATACTGTAAAGATCAGTGGGCTGCACAAAGATCTTAATGGTTTAAGGATTGTTCAGTTATCGGATCTTCATCTTTCATGTTTCCATCATCACAGGGAATTGTTGGAGGAAGTGGTTGAAGAGGTAAACCGATTAAAACCTGACCTTATTTTAAACACCGGCGATTTCGTAACTTTTGGATGGAGGGAATTCGACGGTTTTGACACCATTCTCGCAAATTCAAAATCCAGGTATGCCAATTATGCCGTGCTTGGAAATCATGATTTCGGAACTTATCAGCCGTTTTATACTGATGCCGACCTGGAGAATAATGTTTCATGGATGAATAAACTGGTCAGATCGTCAGGGTACATAGTTCTAAATGATGAGCACACTATTCTCAGGATCGGGGAAGCAGAAGTAGCAATAATCGGTGTTAAAACAAAAGGCTCATTCCCCGACATCATTCACGGAGATCTTGCGAAAGCAACTGAAAATATTGGCGACGCAGATCTGAAAATTCTCCTGAGCCACGATCCCAACCACTGGGAGAGAGCCACGATGGGGAAGACTGATATCGATCTCACATTAGCCGGACACACGCACGGGATGCAGATGGGAATATTCACAAAAAACTTCAGATGGAGTCCTGCCATATTTTTCTACAAAAGGTGGGGCGGGCATTATACCGAAGGAGATCAGCATCTGGTGGTTAACCGGGGTCTTGGAGTACTTGGCATTCCCTTCAGGATATGGATGCCTCCCGAGATCAGCCTGATCACGCTTATGCCGGAATAAAAGCAGCTGATAAATTCGGGCAAAAGCTAAAAAGAATACGGGCAGCATTTCCGGGTGCTGCCCGTATGAGATTTGACCAACCTGATTCTTCAAACTAACCTTTTATACCTAACTAACCTAACCAACCTGGTTAATCTGATTAAGATGATCACATAAAAGACAAACAAAAGTATTCCAATATTTCAAACCCTGTAAGTTTTTAGTTATTTTTAACATAAGTCCTGTTGCTGAACGGGTCATTAGCAGGTTTGGCGGGCAAATCAGGATTTGTTTTCAACTGATAATCATTATCAACAAATAATTATTACAAATCAATAACCATTGCTGGCTGAAAAAATCTATTAAATGATAATTTTGTAATAAAACAACCCGGATGAAAAAATACCCTCTGCCTTTATTTCTCGCTGCCTTATTTCTTCTGTCATCCCAGGCATGCCGGAAACAGGAAAGCGAATGGATCAGGATCAATCAGCTCGGATATAGGCCGAATGACATCAAAGTGGCTGTATTTCTTGGCAATGAATCAGTTACCCTGAAATCCTTCAGAGTGGTCGATGCCACTTCAGGAAAAACCATCCTTGAAAAGAAGGAAGTTGTGACATCAGAACCATTGGATCCTTTCAGAAGCTGCTACCGCCTTAATTTTACTGAGGTGTCCGTAGAGGGCAACTACCGGATTGAAGCCGGTAATGCAACATCAACCGAATTCAGTATTGCCGATGACGTTTACAACGGAACTGCCGATTTCCTTCTTAATTATATGCGGCAGCAGAGATGCGGCTTTAATCCTTATCTGAAAGACTCCTGTCATACACACGATGGCTATATTATTTACGGAGGCTTATCCGATTCTTCCCATATAGATGTCACAGGAGGCTGGCACGATGCTGCCGACTACCTGCAATATGTTGCAACATCAGCAAATGCCACCTACCAGATGTTGTTCTCCCTTTCCGAAAATCCTGAATCGTTCGGTGATAATTATCTTG
>CAZKMH010000613.1:0-2570 GCA_964553395.1 uncultured Rikenellaceae bacterium
TTGTTCGTATAACGTATAATACCATTCTTTTATTTTTTTGTTAGTCTTGTACCACCGAGAGATTTAGCTCTGATTATGTAGGAATTCCCACCTTCTAAAACAATAAAATTCATTGGGGCAATATTCTTCGGGATCGTCACTGCCATATAATCCGGTTCAATTACAGGTTCCCGGCCTGCCGATGGAATATTATCGTAATCAACAGGTTTACAGCCGTTAACGACTAAACTCGTTGTAGTTATGACCAATATTCCGGCCGAGAAGATTGGGTTATTCATTTTTCATCTTGTTTTAGTTTGATGAGCCCGTCGATCATTTCACCAATTCTTATTCTGCTCTCATCCCATGCCTGTGCATCATAACTCCATACATCGAGATTTCCGATTGAGTTTGGGCCGAAGGGCCGTTTAATTATCCTGTTCACAACAGAGTCTGTCCGTGCAGTATTATCATCAATATCTGCAAGTAATCTCATATATTCATATTCCTGCACACCGTTACGCATTGCCTTTTACCTGATAGAGGGACATGGTCCGCTGATATTGGGAATTACACCCGGAGCATATATCAAAAGAGCATTGCCGTTAAGCTTTTTATAGGTGAATTCTGCTTTTGATTCTGGTCTTTCCTTTGATGCATCCTTCCATGATTCGGGATCATACCATCCGCTGATCCAGCCTGCACCGGCGCCCCAGCTTAACCATGAAAAGGTCCTGTATTTCCAGCAACTCCAGCTGATAGCGCGGTCGTTAACAAGAGGAAGATCAAGAAAAGTAGAGCTTCCTACCCAGGAGTTGACCTTGCTTTCATAAAGCATAGGGCCATAAAGCCAGACTTTGATGCCCATCTCCTGGTATTTTCTGACTGATTCAAAATCATATTCTATGGTATGGGATGCCCATGAGCTGATTGAATTTTTTACTATCTGCAATGCCTCTTCAGTGTATCCGCCATCAATCCTGAAAAGCGCTTCCGGGTAATATTCACGGAACAGGTCACCATAATAAACCATACGGCTCCATGCTTCCGGGAAATATGATTCATCCAGACCATTTAAATATACTGTAATGTCAGTTTTAGCAGGATCTATCAGGGACTTTAAATGGCTTTTCACATTCTTTATGCATTCAACATAGACAGCCCTGTTTTCAGGATTACGTTCAACATCGGGCTTACCTGTATCGGGCCAGCCTTTTGTATCATGTTTCCCGTATACATCGAAAGGCAGAACGAAAGTTTCAATTGGTTCTCCGTAACCGGGGCCATATTGATACCCGAACTCACTGGTAAAAGCTTTTCCTGAAAAATATTTATTCAATCGTTCATCAAAATTTTTCCAGTTAAGATCTGTCACTCCGTTATCCCTGACCTTCAATTCTGGTTCGTATGTAGGATCGAGCATCGCAATTCTGTTTCGTTTAAGCAGCTGGTATACAGCCAATTCCTGTCTTTCTGTCATGCTCCTCATGAACCCTTCATGCTGGAGGCCGGCTTTGAATCTGTTCTCATTCGGAATTGCAAAATTCCAAACAGTCAGTTCCACAGGAATCACCTGGCGCTTATCATTAATTGTAACAGATAATTTGGTAAAATATTTACCTGGTATGGCTTCTTCCTCTTTATATGGTACATACTGATCAATCCAGACGATCATTGATTTCTGATTGTCGATCCTGTTGTTGAAATCGGGAAGCCACAACGGGTATGTCCAGCGCCATATGACCTGTGCAGAATCATCTTGTATAAAACTGAACGGGATAAGCGCATCAGGGTACCATCCATTGCCAAGTGAGGCTTTCGGATAACCGGAACTAGGTGTTTTGACCTCCACTGACCATTCAAGAAACAACTCCGGTCTTATATTGAACCGTTCATGATCTCCAGTGAATTCCGGCATTTCGATCCGGATGTTCTTAAGTGTCTTGCCGGAATAATTTGTCACAACAAGCTGAAAGGATATATATTCTCCTCTGGCGGCAAACAGTGATACCCGGTTTCCGTCATAAATAAGGTTCTCTTTAAGCATATCATGCTTTTCGGTTTGACTGCTTCCCGGTAACAAAAACTTATTATCAATTATTTCATTAGTGGTTGGATCTAACCTGATAGACGAGGGTATGACTGAAATGCTCCATTTTGTACTTTTATCATCGGAATCAACAGATTTACATCCGAACAGCCCTGAAATAACAAGAATTAGAAGAATCAATTTTTTCATGGAGAAAATTTTCTATTAATTAAATGGTATGAACCCCAGAGCAAGCTCTGGACTCAAAAAACGGTGCAAGCACCGAGGAATTAAACCTGGCCTTCGCGTCCGCCGTCTTCGTCGGCCATAGGTCGACTTCGACGACCGAAGGCCGAAGCTTTACGCGAAGGTAGATTAAATAAAAAAGTGTTTCTCTCAATTTTATGACACAGCAGGGCATAATGGATGTCATTGTCATCCATTCTGTTTATCATATTATTACTTCAGTCGATCTCTGTGTAAGTTCTTGATTATTTTCTTATAAGAGAATAAAGCTTCTTTATCTCTGCCTCCCAGAGTGAATCTTCGGGTGTTTCAAGGA
>CAZKMH010000614.1:0-2545 GCA_964553395.1 uncultured Rikenellaceae bacterium
TCAAGCAATCTAAAGTAAATAAATATTGCGGCAATAAGTTTTGTAGAGGTGTGGAAAGGTCCGGCATCGTCAATATATGGCAGTGAAGCCGTCGGAGGTACGATAAATTTTATAACCAAGAAACCATCCGTTCTGCCGACAGCTGCTATCTCGCTGCAGACAAACGATATGGGTTATAAAAGAATTGACTTTGAAGCATCCGGTACTTCAAATAAACTGGGAGTATTTGCAGGAGGCTATACGGCTACATGTTCGGATACGTACAGGAATTATTGTGATTTCAGAAAGACGGCAGGTCTTATAAAAGGTGTATACAATTTCAGGGATGATATAAAGCTTACAACAACTTTAAACTATATCCATCACAAAGTAAATCTTTCCGGAAGCCTTGACAGCACTATTTTTTATACAAATGACAAATTTAATCAATATACCTTCTGCTATTCTGATCTTACAAGTGTCAGGGCAAGTGCCCGTCTTGACAAGCAATGGAATAAAAATGACAAGACTTTCTTTACATTACATTTCAGGAGGAGCAATGAGGACCAGATCCCTACATATTATATTCAAAGGATATATGGAGGCCCTCCTCCCGCCAGGTACAAAGGTGAGTATATTGAATCGGGTTACGAGAGTTATGGGCTGCTTATCCAGCACCGGCATAAATTTAATTTCCTCGATGCTCAGCTGATTACCGGATTAAGTGCAGATCTTACTCCCTACACATACGTCAGCAGGGCGATTGATGTTACCAGGGAGGATGATCTGTATACAGGTTATTCAACGACTGATACCTTCGTCCAGGATTTTAATGCCGACCTGTTTAATTCTGCCGAATACCTCATATTTGAGGTATCACCTGCCAGAAAGCTAAAGGTCACATCAGCATTGAGATACGACAGACTCGATTACAACTATAGGAACAACCTGCCTTCGACAGCAATTTCAGGAGCACCGGATGATATAAACACATTTGATCACCTGAGTCCGAAATTGGGAATTAATTATAACTTAAGTGGCAACTTAGGTTTTTATGGGAATTACAGTGAGGGATTTGCCCCTCCCTTGTTCTCACAGTTATATAAGGCAGTAATTGTCCCTGTATTGAAACCTGCCAGTTACAATAATTATGAAATTGGCGGATGGCTGAGCTTTAATAAAAACAAGGGTTATCTGGATATAAGCGCTTATCATTCCGATGGAATTAATGAAATTGTTTCTGTACTCCTTGCCGATGGCACAAATCAGAACCAATCGACAGGTAAAACACAACATGCGGGGATAGAGTATTCAGTGAGATATACGTTTTTTAATCAATTTGAAGTCCGGCTGAACGCTGCCAATTCTGTCCATAAATTTTTACAGTATGTCTACCAGGATAAGGATTACAGCGGTAATTATATGAGCTTAGCCCCGAAATTCGTCGCCAACTCAGAGGTCACCTGGAAGCCGGCATTTTTAAAGAATTTCCGGATTGGAGTTGAATGGGAGAAAATCGGCAAGTACTGGGTCGATGAATTGAACACACGGCAATATAAGGGTTACAGCCTTTTCAATCTGAGAACTGGTTATAAAATAAGGGGATTCAATGTATGGTTAAACATATTAAACTTATCCAATGATTTATATGCGGTCAGGGTTCAAAGGTCATCATATGGAGCTCAGGCAGTAACCTATGTCCCGGGTACAAGGCGTTCCTCATTCTTTGGTGTCGAATATAATTTTAGCGGTAAAAAGGGCTTATCGAGGTAATCCTGGCTGACGGATAAAGGGAGAATGACAGAGGATTCATCAGGAATTGATTCAATAAATTTAATCAGACCAACATCAGTATTTTAAAATAGGCTAACTTATTTATCATTCCCAATTTATATATATCTATTATCAATTAAAAACTCATTATGAAAAAAATTACTTTGATTATGTTTCTATTTATTGTCACAGGATTACTTTTTAATGTATTAGCTCAAAAACAAAAAGTTATCCTTTGATTGTGATCTGGGTGATGATATTGACGACGCTTATGCACTGGCTTTGCTTCTCGCAAGCCCGGAACTTGATATCCTGGGCATTGTAATGGATTATGGTAATACCCCTGAACGGGCACAAATTGCATGTCGGTTTGGTGGAGCCCTTCAACAAAGCCCCCGGAACAGATTCCCGGGGGCTGGTTATTTCAATGACGATTTATCTTATCGAAAAAACCGTGGCGAACTTATTTACTTCTTTACTTTTTTTTTGCTGCTTTTGGTTTAGTTAATTTCACTTTTTTAAATGGTGCGGCTTTTGTAGCTGCTTTTGTTGCTTTTGTTGCTGCTTTTGTTGCTTTTGTTGCTGCTTTAGTCGCCTTTGTTGCTGCTTTAGATGCTTTTGTTACTGCTTTTGTCACTTTTTTTGCTGTTTTCATAATACTGAAGATTAATGGTTGTACAAAACTTTCATTTCTATTTATCAATTAATCCCTAAGATAAAGTCAGTTAAAGTGATTTAAAATTACATTACAAAGGTGCAATCCCATAATCTAAGAACTATTACATAATTCCAA
>CAZKMH010000615.1:0-2534 GCA_964553395.1 uncultured Rikenellaceae bacterium
GTGTATGTGGGCTCTGAAGACTTCAACATTTATTGTTTCGATGCTTTTACAGGGGCAAAGAAAGGAAGTTGTGAGATTGGAGGAGCGGTTTATTCTTCTCCAGCAATAGTGAACAGCAGCCTCTATGTTGGTTGTGGCGACTTTCGCATCTACGCTTTTGGATTGGGCGATTCAACTTTTGAACCGTGTCCTTTTCAATTGACGAGCTCTTTGCCGTGGACCACGGTTGTTTTTGATGCCATTGCGGTCGCAGTAGCCGCTGCGACAGCTTTAACAATCATACGTTATATTCGCTCTGCTAAACTAGAAAAACAAGACGTGGGGTTTGTAGATTTCTCTCGTCGAAAAACCCTTTGGTTTAAGGCCCATGCTGATGTTTTATGCGTTTTGGCGATTCTGACTTTTTCAACAGTGTTCTTCATTGATCTTGGAAGGGGACCGCTTTGGGTAACGGATGAACAGACGTATTCTGAATGGGCATTTCACATGTTCAAAACCGGCGATTACCTGACCCCTTGGGCTTTTGGGCAATTAGAGATTGCGATTGGTAAGCCGCCGCTTTTTATGTGGTTGATGTCTCTTGCCTACCAGGTTTTCGGCGCCAACAACTTCGCTTCTAGATTTGGGAGCCCCGTATTCGGGGCCTTGTCTCTGGTTCTTGTATTCTATTTGGGAAAAAGACTTTACAACTCGTATGTTGGGTTTCTTTCAGCACTGATTCTGGGCACATTTACAACTTTCTATGAGTTTGCCAGGCACGCCATGACCGATGTAACATTCGTTTTCTTCGTTTTGGCCAGCGTGTATTTTTTGCTTTTGAGCGAAAAGACTCAAGGGTCGAGTCGGTATGTGGCCTTGGGCGGCTTGTTCTTCGGGTTGGCGTTTATGACAAAGCAGCTTCAGGCGTTATTGATTCCGTTAATCATATTCTTCTATTTCATCGCTACAGGCAGAGGCATCAAGTTTTTCTTCACCAAACGCTTTGCTCTTTTTTGGCGAGTGGGGCTTCTGATTGTTTCTCCTTGGTTGATTTACATGACCCTGCGTTTCGGACCGGACTTCTGGCAGTCTCATTTTGTCTTTTCCGGCGTCGAGCGAGTGATTAGCCCTATTGAGGGTCACTTTGGAGATTACTTCTATTATTTCAGCTACTTGGTCAATAACGAAAACCCTCTTTGGTTAGCGTTGTTGCCTTTCGCGGTGGGGCTTTGCGTTTTTAACGCGGTTGCGAAGCGTTCAAAGGAAGAAGCATTGGTTTTTGTGTGGATGTCAGTCGTGATTGTCGTCTTTACTCTTGTTCAAACAAAGCTTTTCTGGTACATCCTGCCGGCTCTTCCAGCTTTCGCCATTGCAGTAGGCAGTTTCCTGTTTCAATTCTTAAAGAAAATAAGGCCCTCAATACGTTTTCTTGTTCAGAACATAAACCGCACGACTGGCCGTCTATCCCTGTATCGACGTTGCCATGGCAGAGCAGAATACTGCCTCGAAGAATGAGCGTGCACTAGGCCCAACTCTGACTTCCAACTTGTCCACTTGAAGGCCCAAACTTCCAACGAAGGTATTTATTAAGTTCTTATCTTTTAATGCACGACCGGAGCTCACTACTTGGAGACAAACACTCTAGTAAAAGGCGGTAAAGTCGCCAGAACATCCTTCGCCATACAACTAATGATGGGCATAGCTGAAGTCTTCATGGGAATATTCACTCTAAGCGTCGGATTAATTGCTGACGGCATCCAAGCATTCGCAGACGCCGGAGTTTCACTCATCATTTGGATCGGCTTGCGCATATCGAGAAAAGGACCAGATGGGAAATTCCACTTTGGATACTACCGAGTTGAAACCTTCAGCAGCATAATCGCAGCTTTTTTTATGGCGACCTTAGGGGGAGTGGTGTTATACGAATCTTATCAGGAATTTCTTCGCCCTACAACAATAGTGAATGCAGAACTAGCCATGATAGTTGCACTGTTGGCGACCACAGTGTCTGTAATTCTCCTAATCCATAAGTCCCGTGCGGCAAAACGGTATGCTTCTTTAGCCTTGAAAACAGACGTTTCCAACTCCGTAAAAGACGTGCTCACTTCTATAACTGCTTTTTCAGGCATAGCATTGAGCAGATACTTCAATATTGTACAAGCTGATGCTATTGCTGGAATAGTGATCTCCTTTTTCGTTTTCACGATGGTTTACGCGATAATAAAAGAGGCGTCTTTGGTTCTGATGGATGCTTGCCAATGTCCAGACATCTTGAAAGACATAGAGAACCTTGCAAGAAATATTAGGCAAGTTAAGCGGGTTCACAGTCTAAGAATGAGAAAGTTAGGACCTTACCTGATTGGTGACATACATGTTGTGGTTGATGCTGATTTGACGGTTAGGGATTCGGCTAGAATAGCTTACGAAATAGAGGAACGTATGAAAAAGGAATTTGATACTGTAATTGAGATAAAGGTTCGAATAGAGCCTGACGAACCCATTTAAGATTAACGATGTCGCTAGCGCGTGCTACCCTCTGTACGCTCTCCTCAGAC
>CAZKMH010000616.1:0-2524 GCA_964553395.1 uncultured Rikenellaceae bacterium
TTTCATACTTCTTGTTATTAAGATTTTGAAGCACAGATGTTCACCCCCGCTTAAGCATGGCAGGCTATCAGACCTTAACATAAAAAATATTTACTGATGAATGGTAAAATTCTTTTGGGTATTTTATTGATTGCGACCGGAGCATTTTCAGCCGGTAGTTTCGCTGTTCCTTTCGGGAAAATAAAAGGCTGGCGATGGGAAACATACTGGATGATATACAGCCTTGGTGCTTATATTTTATTCCCCCTTGCCGGGTGTTTGATTTTTGCTCCTGATTTTATTCAGACTATCCGGGCAACACCAGCCGGAATACTTGCAATTGTATTTATACTGGGCGCAGTTTATGGTATTGGCAATCTTTCATTCGGACTGGCTTTACGGTATCTCGGATTATCACTTGGCTATGCACTTTCACTAGGACTAATGCTTGCTATTGGTACTTTGATTCCCCCTGTGATTGACGGACGGCTTCAGATAATGATTCGGAATTCAGGAGGAACCCTGCTGATTATGGGAGTAGTGGTTGCTTGTCTGGGAATAGCTCTTTCAGCCTGGGCCGGCATCCTTAAGGACAAACATGTTTCAGAGGTAAAAAAGCATGAAAGTATTAAAGAGTTCCATCTGGTCAAAGGATTGTTGGCTGCGGGTCTCGTGGGAATTACAGGTTCGGCCATGGCCCTTGGCTTTGAAAAAGGAATAATCATTTCCGATATGGCCGCAAAACAAGGTGTCAATCCTTTGTTTACCATAATGCCTGTTATGCTGGTATTACTCCTCGGAACATTTGTCACCACAATTTTGTGGTGTGGTTTTCTTGGAATAAGAAATAAATCTTTAACAGATTATTCGAAGGCCGAAACCGGGAAGGTATTGTTGATTAATTACTTATTTGGATTATTGGCAGGTTTGTTATGGTTCAGCCAATTTATTGTCTATGGAATGGGTAAAAGTCAAATGGGACCATATACATTTACTTCATGGGGAATACTGATGGCGTTGACAATTGTATTCTCTTCTGTATGGGGACTCATTCGTAAAGAATGGAAGGAAGTCCCTCGTAAAATATTAATTCTGATGGTCTTATCCCTTATAATTATTATCGTTTCTTCATTCATGATCGGAATCAGTGGTTCGATTTAATTTTAAATACTAATTATGACTTCACGGGAGCGTGTTCTGGCAGCGATAAACCATCAGGAACCTGATAAGATACCGGTTGATATGGGTGCCACTCCAAGTTCAGGAATTTCGGCTATCGCATACAGTAATCTTGTCAGGCATATTGGAAAACCTGAATTACCCGTTCTTATCTACGATGTGGTTCAACAACTTGCTCAGCCTGACAGCCAGATTTTGGATCTTTTCGGGATAGATGTCCTTGATATCGGGCGCACCTTTAATGGTCAGAAATCCGACTGGCAGTCAACTGTATTGGTAAATGGAGCGTCAGCCTTTTATCCCCGGTGGTTTAATCCAGCCAAAATGCCCGATGGTTCATTTGTAACCTTCGACGATGATAAACAGCGTATTTTGTCCCGGATGCCGGCAGGTTCGACTTTCTTTGATCAAACTTATTTCCCCTATGTTGATGGTTACCCGGCTTCATATGAAAATCTGGATACCGAAATGGGTCGCATCATGTGGGCACGCGATGCGCACAGCCCATGGGACCATGCAAAAGATACCGGTTTCTGGCAAAAATTGCGCGATAATACGTTGAGATTGAGGCAGGATACTGACAGGGCGTTATTGGTGGTCTGTGGATGCAACCTGTTTGAATGGGGGACTTTTCTTCGGCGAATAGACAACTTCTTAACGGATCTGATAGCTGATCCTTACAATGTTGAAAAATTGCTTGACCAATTGATGATCCGTCACCTGGCAACACTTGAAAAAGTTTGTAATTCCGTTGGTGATATAGTTGATATAATCCGTTTTGGAGACGATCTGGGAATGAATACCGGACCCTTTATGGATCCCGTAACCTACAGGGATATGTTTAAACCCCGGCATAAAATATTATGCGATTATGTGAAAACGCATAGTAAAATGCACACTTTTATCCACTCCTGCGGTTCTATCTCTTCGTTGATGCCGGATATGATCGAAGCCGGTATTGAAATTTTCAATCCTGTTCAAACCAGGACATATAACATGGCACCGGGATTTTTAAAGAAAGAATTTGGCAGGGATTGCACTTTCTGGGGAGGTGGGATTGAAACTGTTGGAACTCTTAATAATGGAACACCTGAACAGATTCGTGATCAGGTTTTTGAAAGGATGGAGATATTTTCCCGGGGAGGCGGTTATGTCTTTAATACTGTTCATAACATTCTCCCCGATGTCCCTCCTCAGAATGTAATCGCAATGTTTGAGGCTGTAAAGCAATTCAATATATCATGAAATGGCTGCTTATGCCGGATTTTCATAAGTGCCTGATATTTACGGGATTGTTTAACAAGTAAGATATTAATATATAAAACTTGAAAATTATTGGATTACTTTTTGTAAATATATTAAATTT
>CAZKMH010000617.1:0-2507 GCA_964553395.1 uncultured Rikenellaceae bacterium
AAGGGGGTGAGTACGTGTGATCCAGAAGCAGAGAGCGGGCCGAACGTAAAAAAACAGCCCTGCAGGGCTGCAAGGGGATGAGTATTAAGATTTCAACCGTACAAAACGTTTGTTGTAGTAGTTTTTAAGAAGTTTCGCCGGTTTATCATTCTGAATAGGATTTCTTATCTTAACATTAAATGTTTAAGCATTGAATGTCAAGTAAATAATCATAAATGCTTAATCCGGATTAAATATAAAATATGGATTCAACATTCTAAATCTTCCGGCGGCCAGCGTTTAATTGAAAAGATGCCGTAAATTTGCTGGTCAACATAAGGAAAGATGCAGACAAAGAATTAGGGAATAACTTATTAAAAACCGAAATTATGGCAAAATTATCAACAAGAGAAAGTTACTTAAGAATATTAGGTAAAAAGAAAAGAGCAATGAAAAAAGGTATAAAATATCATTTCTCAAACAAGAAGTCTTCTTCAAAGTTTAGAAAAATTCAGGAAAACAACTGCTTAATAATAAAGCAATTAAGTAAAGAATCATAGAATAGGCTTATGTTATTATAATGTAAGTCTCTGTATTTAATTATAATAGAAGCAGCGTCTCCAGGTGTGGAATAAATATATTTCACTACTTGAAGGATCAATCGGCCATCGAAGAATAACTTATTACCAAACCTCGAAATCAACTTCGGCAATCAGATTTTACCGTTCTGAAAAACCTTCACCAGTTCAACTCCGTTTCCTTTACCCAGATTCCGGGAATATTGTTTCTCTTCGGGATTGTTCCAGTGCTCATGAACTCCAATGCTTTTTGCAATTGGGATGCCGTCACCATCGGGCATATAAATAATATCTTTTGGCCAATTCCCTGAATCGGCAGCCTGATGCAGATAATCGTCAACACCATAGGAACTGATGTGAGCAATTGTGTGTTCCGGCCTGCTGAATTCAGTTCTCAGTATATCCAGAGCTACCGATTCTATGCCAACCGGATCGAAAGATAGAAGGAGAGAAGAACTCCAGTGATTGTTAAACGGTGGCATTAAAAATTTAGCAGGGAGTGCATTCCAGTCACTTCCCGCCCAAAGGCCATCAAGAATGTAGAATAGGTTCTTTCTGCCAGTATATTTGTTGGCCATCAGATCGACTAAAACCCTGTAATGACCATATCCCATACGATTCTTGCTGTTCAGACCGGGATGCAAATGCATTGCACTGGCTCTTGATTGTGTCCCAAAATGATTTTTAGCGCAAAGTGAAATGCCGGCAGAACCATGCCCTTTCATGGCAGCAAGGTTAATAAGGTATTCGGCCTCTTCCAATACAGTATAGATTTTATCTGAACCAGCACTTTTCATTATTCTATTTTTGTCTGAATAGAATATCCTGTCGTTTGAGCTTTCAACTGATTGTATTCTCCCGAATTTACCGGCAAATCTGGAGAGATAATATACTCTGGGAAATTCAGCATAGTATTTCAGGTACTCATCCTTGTAAATCTCTCGCATTGCATCTCCAACATAAATAGATTCCTGAGGCACTCCTGCCACATGAACCAGCTGCCTTAACATTGATAGTACAATTTGTGGTGAAGTTTCAGATAATAATGACGCGGGACTGGTTTCTAACCTGCGAAATTCAGAACCTGGTTTAGACGAGGCAGACGTTCTGTTAAGCTTAATATATATTTTTTCGCCCCTCTGGTAGGGAATATTGCCTTTACCCGACATTTTGTTATGATATCTGAATATAGCATCCCATGCATCATGGATTTTTTCTTTACCGGTTATTGAACAGAGTCCGGCAGTGAGCATCTGATCAACCATCTCCTGGTTAGTATTCCTGTCCATAAACCAGCCATCATATTTCGAGTCAGGAGCATCAGGTGATATTATGGTATTGGCGCATAGTGGATTTGTAGATGCAGGATTCCAGACCCAGGTAACTCTGCCCGGGAATATCCCCTGTGCAATTCCCATAGGTTCGTTAGGTGTAAATGCATTTGCTGTCTGATCTGCAGGATTACCAATATATATATTATTAGGGTTACTTGCCGGACTTGAAACCACATTCGCACCTGCTCTTTTTTGTGTAATGGCATGCATGAATAAGATACCCTGGAATGGTGTAAATAAAATTTTTTTCAACAGCTGACGCCTATTTAGAATTTGTCCCTTTGTTTCAGTGACAGGCTCTAAAATGCGTGCCTTTCTGGTCAGTATCTTCCTTTCCATAGCAACAAGATTTTGTAAAAAAAAACCTTCGAATAACCAGGCAAATATATGAAATGCATTACAACTTCTATGGTTTAATATACGCCGTTCCGGGGTTGTTCCCCTTTCATACTCTCCTAATGGTTCTATTGAAAATAATTATGGTGGCTAACACGGCTGCAACGTAAGATTTTATTTAATTTATTGAAATAAAAGCTACTCCACAAAAAAAGTCTGCCAGGTACGGATTCAGTATATTAAACTTATTACTTTTGTTTGCAGGTGATCAACACCATGT
>CAZKMH010000618.1:0-2506 GCA_964553395.1 uncultured Rikenellaceae bacterium
ACACATCTACTCACGGGGCTTTCGGAAGCGTTGCATTCGGTATCGGAACCAGCGAGGTTGAAATGGTGCTCGCCACCCAGTGTATCCTTCAACCCAAACCCAAAAAGATGAGGATCACGGTCAATGGGAAACTACAGAAGGGTGTTACCTCAAAGGATATTATTCTTTACATCATCTCACAGATATCAACCGGTGGTGCCACTGGTTATTTTGTCGAATACGCCGGACCGGCCATCGAGACTCTCAGCATGGAGAGCAGGATGACAATCTGCAATATGAGCATCGAGATGGGTGCCCGCGGAGGACTGATCGCTCCTGACGAAATAACTTTTGAATACCTGAAACTGATACCAAATGTTGTCAATAAGCCTGACTTCACTTCACAACAGGAGAAATGGAATCTGCTGAAGAGCGATACGGGAGCCGGATTTGACCGTGAACTGACATTTGACGCCGGAAAAATCAGACCGATGATCACTTATGGCACCAATCCCGGGATGGGTATTGCAATTGATGATTCAATCCCGGCGCTAGACGATATAAGTGAGGACAGAACAGCTTCATTCCTCAAATCACTTGATTATATGGGATTTATTCCTGGAATGAGGATGCTGGGTCATCCTGTTGACTACGTGTTTCTTGGCAGTTGCACCAATGGCAGAATTGAGGATCTGAGAGCCTTTACTAAATTTGTAAAGGGCAGAAAGAAAGCTAACAATGTCACTGCGCTGATAGTACCAGGATCAAAAAAAGTTGAACAACAGGCAATTAAAGAGGGACTCGCAACAATTCTGAAAAAAGCCGGGTTTGAACTGAGACAACCCGGATGCTCCTCATGCCTTGCAATGAACGAAGATAAAGTCCCTCCCGGAAAGTATGCCGTTTCAACCTCGAACAGGAATTTCGAGGGAAGACAGGGTCCGGGTGCAAGAACATTGCTTGCAAGCCCTCTTACGGCAGCGGCTGCAGCAATCACCGGAAAAATTACTGATCCGAGGGATCTGTTAAATGAATAACAATACTTCAATTCAGACTAATATGCCCAAAGCAAAATTTGATATTCTTGAATCGAGATGCGTTCCTCTTCCCCTGGAAAATGTCGATACCGACCAGATCATACCCGCAAGGTTCCTGAGCGCCACAACAAGGGATGGATTCGGTGAGAACCTTTTCCGCGACTGGCGTTATGATAAGTCGGGGAATAAAAATAAAGATTTCGTACTCAATGACCCGATATATTCCGGACAGGTGCTTGTTGCCGGAAAGAATTTCGGGTCCGGATCAAGCCGTGAACACGCTGTCTGGGCTATTGCAGATTACGGATTCAGGGCTGTGATATCAAGTTTTTTTGCCGATATTTTCCGCAACAACTCTCTGAATAACGGACTCCTGCCCGTAGTTGTCAGGGAAGATTTTCTGTCAGACCTTCTTGAGGAGATAAGAAAGAAACCTGAAACCATGGTCAGAATTGACCTCGGCCGGCAGCTGTTTACAATATTGCCTGTTGGAAAATCAGTGAGCTTTGAGATCAATCCATACAAAAAAGAATGCATGATGAAAGGTCTTGATGATATTGATTATCTGTTGAGTATCAGGAATATAATAACAGCTTACGAATTGAGAAATAATCCTGGAAAATGAGAATCGAAATAATGGATACAACCCTTCGCGATGGGGAACAAACCCAGGGGGTCTCCTACTCACCCCTTGAAAAGCTTCATATTGCAAAGCTCCTCCTGAAGGATCTGAGGGTTGATCGTATTGAAGTAGCTTCGGCCCGTGTTTCGAAGGGTGAATTCGAAGCTATCAGACAGATCACCGACTGGGCCAGGCACAATAATCTTCACCGGAAGGTCGAGGTGCTTGGTTTTGTGGATTGTGAAATTTCACTCAACTGGATAAGAGACGCCGGCGCTCAGGTTATAAATCTGCTTTGCAAGGGATCCCTCCGTCATCTTGAAAAACAACTGAGAAAGACTCCGGAAAATCATGTAAAGGATATTAAAGAAATTATAGGAAAAGCCGGAGTATCTGATATGGCCGTAAACATCTATCTCGAGGACTGGTCGAACGGTATGATAAGCTCCGAGGATTACGTTTTATATATGATCGATTCCCTGAAGGATGAAAACATTGAAAGATTCATGCTGCCCGACACACTCGGCATCCTGAATCCTGACCAGACATATGAATTCTGTAAAAGGATGGTTGACAGATATCCTTCGCTTCATTTTGACTTTCATCCTCATAACGATTATGACCTGGCAGTTGCAAATATCTTTTCGGCTGTCAGGGCAGGATTTAAAGGTGTCCATACGACCATAAACGGGTTGGGTGAAAGGGCAGGTAATGCACCCCTTTCGAGCGTGATTGGTGTTTTACATGATCAACTTAAAGCTGAAACCGGAGTAAATGAATTTGAAATTACAAAAGCAAGCAAGATTGTTGAAACATTCAGCGGGATTCGTATCCCGGTCAATAAACTGCTTATTGGTGAGAATGTTTT
>CAZKMH010000619.1:0-2503 GCA_964553395.1 uncultured Rikenellaceae bacterium
ATTGAAATAAACAATTGAATTTCAAACATTTTTAGATTTAAACCGCACAAGACGTTTATTTCTATGATAATAGTATGAGACGCCGGGAATCTTCAGGAGGAACAGCCAGGTACCGGATCGATAATGTTTGTTGTAAAAACCAATGCTGTATATGAACAAATTTCATAATCTGATCGTCATTATTTATATCCTCTTTAAGGTGTCTTTCACAAATGTTGATATTGGACCATGAAATAAAACCTGACTTCTCTCTATTTTAACATCTAAAGATGTAACTTCGGGTTAATTTGATGCTTAATAAATGTCAGTCAACTAATTCTGCACTATAGGATTAAATTCTGATATAGCGGAACAATCAATAAAAGCACATAAATTATGGAAGAGACTATTCGTTTTGAACTGAACGGTAAACAGACAGAACTGCCCCTTGATCCGGGTCAGACTCTGTTATGGGTACTACGAAACAAATGCGGATTAACCGGCACAAAATATGGTTGTGGAATGGGATTCTGCGGTGCCTGTACAGTTCTTCTGGATGGGGAACCTGTAAGGTCATGTATGTTACCGGTGAGTGATGCAGCCGGTAAAAAAATTGTCACCATTGAGGGACTGGCGCGTAACGGCAACCTCCATCCCCTTCAAAAAGCATTTATAGAACATGATGCCTTACAGTGTGGATTTTGTACCCCGGGTATGATCATAACTGCTGTGGGATTGCTTATGAAGAATCCTGAACCATCACAGCAGGAAATCATTGAGGGTATGGAGGATAACCTCTGTCGTTGCGGGGCTCATGTGAGAATCATAAAAGCAATTCAGACAGCAGGTAAAGAAATGAAAGGAGGGAAATAGCCATGAAAAAATCAGTTACAATTGAAAAGAAATTAATGAAATCAGGGGAATCTTCAGGGAGGATCAGAAGAAGAGATTTTTTTAAACTTCTCGGTGGTGGGATTTTCATCTTTGTGCATCCCTTTGATCCTTTCGAAATTCTATCGATGCCGGCCCAACAGGCCAGATCATTGTCAAAAGACTTTAATGCTTTCCTGCAGATCACTGAAGCCGGATTGGTGAATTGTTATACAGGTAAAATTGAAATGGGACAGGGTGCAATTTCATCCCTTCCCCAGATAATGGCTGATGAACTTGAAGTGCCATATGAGAGAGTAAAAATGATAATGGGTGACACTGATTTGTGTCCGTACGACAGGGGAACAAGCGGTTCAAATACAATAAGAACATTTAGTCTGTTTATGAGAGCGGCTGCAGCAGAAGCAAAAGCAGTCTTATTGCTGCTGGCATCGGAAAAACTAAAATTACCGGTATCCCGCCTGGAGGTAAAGGATGGCATAATAAGTGAAATCACGAACAGCAAAAACAAAGTAAGTTATGGTGAACTGACAAAAGGAAAAAGAATTGAAAAACACCTCAACGGGCAGGCAATTCTGAAGGAGCCTGCAAAATTTAAATATGTAGGAAAACCTTTTCTACATCAGGATGCCCGTGTAAAGGTTACGGGAGAAGCAAAATACTCAGCCGATATTCAGTTACCGGGATTGTTACATGCCCGCATACTAAGGCCCCCGTCACATGGAGCAAAATTAGTAAATGCTGATGTTTCGGAGGCTGAAAAGATTAAAGGTATCCGTGTGGTACGCGACGGGGATTTCATTGCCGTACTGAGTGACGACCGCGACAGGGCTGATCAGGCGATTGTAAAAGTTAAGGGTGAGTATACATTCGATGAAATAAAGGCGGATGACAAAACAATCTTCGACCGGATACTGAAAGCAAAGTCAACCGCAAATGTTATAAGGACAAACGGAGATCAGGAAACCGGCAGAAAGGTTTCCGATACTGTTATTGAATCGGAATTTCATAACAGCTATGTGGCACATGCTGCAATTGAGCCTCATGCTGCAACAGCAATGATTGAAGGAGATAAAATTACCGTATGGGTCTCCACACAGGCACCTTTCCGGGTTCAGGAATCAATAGCTGATGAATTAAAATTCCCGCTTGAAAAGGTAAGGGTATTAACGCCTTTCGTGGGAGGTGGTTTCGGTGGCAAATCTCCCCATCAGCAGGCTGTTGAAGCTGCAAAACTTGCAAAGATCACCGGCAAGCCTGTTGTAGTTGCCTGGACAAGACAGGAAGAATTCTTTTACGATACATTCCGGCCGGCGGCTGTTGTGAAAATCGCCTCAGGATTCGATAAAACCGGGAGAATAATACTCTGGGATTTCCATACATACTATGCAGGATCAAGGGGATCCGATACTATTTATGATGTACAACATTCAAGGACAACAGATTACAGCAGAGGTGCCGTCCATCCCTTTGGTACAGGAGCATGGCGTGCCCCGGGTAACAATACCAATACTTTTGCGAGAGAATCGCAGATTAATATAATGGCGTCAAAAGCGGGGATCGATCCGCTCGATTTTCGCCTTAAAAACCTGAAGGATGAGAAAATGATTGCAGTGCTGAAAGCGGTAGCGGA
>CAZKMH010000620.1:0-2500 GCA_964553395.1 uncultured Rikenellaceae bacterium
TGAACTTTTCTGATCCAGAGTCAGACGTGTTGCCAATTACACCACGGAGCAATTTAGCGGCTGCAAATATAAATAAATCTTCGGGAAAATAAACCAGACTCTTCCGTAAAATAGTAAGGGCGCTGCAAGCAACGCCCCTACACGAAGTCAGATTTTCATGGGTATTTTCAATTGGCTTCTTTTATACACATAATCCTCACCGGTACCGACGGCCCGGAATAAGCCAGACAAACCTGAACATCCAGGTAATCATGCACCTTCTGAATCCTCGCTCCGACAGTGTACTTTTTACCCTGTACGGGAACAAATCCGGCCAGACTCTTTTCAATCGCAACCGGTTGCAGATATTTACGAAAATAATAACCTTCAAGCCCTGCACTGACACTATCCTCCAGAGCAAACCAGAGGTTATTGTAAAGTCCGGTACCGCAGATCACATGTACTGCGGTAACTTTTACGATGCATTCATCGCTTTCAGTGAATTTAATCTCATAGCTCCCGTCATCAATATCAGTGGTGTCGGATGGATCCCAGCCACCGGAAGATGTTGAGTCTCCAGGATCGTATCCGTTAAGGACATTTACATAAACCGTGTCCAGGGAGATGTTATCAGCCAGATTTGAAGCACTAAAGGCAAGGGTTTCTGTAATATATGCTTCACACATATCTCCGTTGGCGTCGTGAAGGATGATAAAACCGGTCACAGGAGGCTTAGTGTCGGAAAGTGTTTCACTCCATATTATTTCAAAGGTATGACGCTTGCAACCACCTGAATAACCAACAGTAATCTCTACTGAATCGCCCTTTAGTATAATGCTCTTAAGGTCAAACGGATCGCTGCTTTCAGACGAACGGTTCTGTGAAGCCTCATGATAATCCGATGAACTTCTGGTAATGACCAACGCAGATCCGTCATCACCCGGAGATTCCTGTCCTTTCCTGCATCCCAAAACTGCCACTGTCAGCAAGAATAATATCAAATATTGTTTCATGACTCTTATCAGTTTAAATAATCACAATCCTCTCATTCCTGATGCAGGAAAGGTAATGGGATGGGGGGTCAGTTGATTGTATAATAAATCGTCAGCTTCGGTCTCATGACCGGCTCCGGATAATCACTTGAAGCAAACCGGAACCCGGGGAAATTGTCCGTTGGCCATAGCTTGAAAAGCATTCCAAATGCCCGGGTATCAATAGGCGACATTGAAATTGATTTATAGAGACTTGTTATATCCACGTCAATGAAATTGACGTTTCTAATGAATGGAGAGATATAAACCTGGCCAAGTTCAGTTGTATTTGGCTGTGTGTTCCAGGTAACCTGGTGTTCATCCCATGGTCCAAGGATCTGCTGTAAAACAGCACCGTACCGCACAACACCTGTTGACGGATCTGTACTACCCGTATTATTAATTATGTACGTACTGTCAAAAGGTATCGGGATATCATATGAAAGACGCAGAACAGCTTTCTTAATGATTGCTGTACCCGGCAGCTCGCCAAGGTTAAACCAGATGAGACTTCTGTTCGAACGCATCACCGTAAGCACTGGTTCCGTCAGGAATGTAGCTTCAAAATACTTATGATCGCCGAAGTTTTTATCAGGTTCAAGATTGGATATCATTGCATCTTTCCCTTTCTCAGGTCCCGGCTGAAGGACAAGCATCCTCCACTCATTGCTGCCCGAAGGAATTTTAAGGATAAGAGGATTTTCTTTGGTGGTTGCCAGTAATTCCCTCTGTGTGAACTGCAATTTCTGTGGTTCATAGCCCTCTTTCTCAAGAAGGAAATAATAAGAGGAATACCCGCCCCGGATAATAAGCTGATTTACAGTTGCCTGTAGCTTGAATGTATAATGCCAGCCATCGGGAGCATAGACTGTTAATTTTGCATTTGTGTACTGGCTGGAAGCGATCCATTCAGGAGTGACAAGAACACATGCTGTCCAGAAATGGAGTGGCTTAATGATCTGCATCCCGAAACTCACATATCCGAACTCATCCGGGGTATGAGTGCCTACATACAGAACTTCCGGTAGGACTCTTGTAACCTGTTCAGGACGAATAGTAAATAATAATGGAAGGGGATCATTAACAAGGTATGCCAGGGGTGAACCTTCAAGCGGAGCTGCAAAAGCAACCTCCCCGCCAGGATTTATTACCAGGAATTTGGTGAGTTTATACTGACCGGTTTGCAGTTCAATATTTTCACTCAGAAATCCGGGACCGAAAATATAAAGCGGTATCAGAGTATCAGTCACGACAGGATTACCTTCCATATCTTCAATGGAAACCATAAGCTGGTATGCTATAAATGCGCTGTCAGGTAGTGCATCTGATTTGGATAAACCATCCGCCTCAGGTAAGCTGCCAAGAGAGAATTCAGCTGTCCCTTTGCCTGTTGTGGCCGGATTCCGTTCACACGACCAGAAACCGGTCACTGCACAAAGGACAATTATGATCCGGAAAGATTTTAATAAAGCTTTCATAATCCTTGAGTT